>CAWZYW010000353.1:0-3655 GCA_963966255.1 uncultured Salinispira sp.
GGTCCTCGGCCAGTACGTGGATGACAAGTACAACGACACCATCAAGCCCCGGCGCTTCGACTTCCTGTACGACAGCTTCCGTTTCGGCTTCGCAGACCCCATGGCCCAGCTCGGCCGGCTGGTGAGCGACGGCAGCATCAACGACAGCGAGCTGTCCGATGAGAACTTCGACGAGCTGGTGTTCGCCGCCGATGCGGAAACCGCCATCTCCCGGCGCTACGAGATTTTCAGCCAGGCGGAAGCCTACTTCATCGACAATGTGTACGTGATCCCCTGGCAGTCCGGCGGCGGTTCCTACACCATGAGCCAGGTGGTTCCCTTCAGCTATCCCCGGGGAGGCTTCGGCCTGACCCGCTACCGCTACAAGGGCATGGAACTCCAGGCCGAGCCGGTGACGGTTCAGCAGTATGAGACCCTCGAACAGCAGTTCCTGACCGAGCTGCGCGCTTTGAACAACTGATCGGTCAGACTCCTTGTCCGGAGATCCGTCGGCCACCGGGCCGGCGGTCTCCGTCGCATTATTCCGCCCCGGCGCTCCCGGTCCGTTTCGACCGGGATCGCCGGGGACCCTTAAGAGAGCAAAACTATGTGGCGCTATATCGGAAAACGGACGATCCAGTCGATCTTCACGGTATTCATCGTGGTATCTGCGGTCTTCCTGCTGCTGCGGCTCATGCCCACCAGCGGCTATTTTACCCGGGACGATTACATCAACATGTCCGAAGAAGGACGCCAGGCATACCTGCGCGGCCTCGGACTCCTCGATCCGCCCCTGGTGCAGCTGACGAATTTCTACGGAGATGTCTTTCGGGGCGATCTGGGGCGGTCGATCACCGTCTACCCGCGTTTGCCCATAACCACCATCCTGGCCGAAAAGATCCCCTATTCCCTCTACTTCGGGCTGGCCAGCATGTTTATATCCCTGGGACTGGGGTTCGGCCTGGGGGTACTCATGGCCCGGTTCAAGGACCGCTGGCCGGACCATCTGGGTACCGCATACGTGGTCAGCGTACGGGCCATACCCAGCCTGATATACCTGTTCCTGATCCAGATCTGGGTGACCGGCTTGTTCGGCTGGCCCATGGTGTTTTACGATGCCCGGCCGGTGACCTGGATTCTGCCCACGGTCTCCCTTTCGATGACGGGGATCGCCTGGTACGCCATCTGGCTGCGGCGGTTCATGGTGGACGAGGAAAACCGGGACTACGTGGCATTCGCCCGGGCAAAGGGCCTGAGCCAGAAATCGATCATGCGCAACCACATCCTGAGAAACGCCGTGGTTCCCCTGGTCCAGTATCTCCCGGTTCAGCTGCTTCTGACCATCGCCGGTTCGCTGATCATCGAAAGCATCTATTCCATCCCGGGGATGGGCGGCCTGCTCGTCTATGCAATCCGACAGCAGGACAACAATCTGGTGCAGATTCTGGTGATGATCTACTCGGTGCTGGGCGTCTTCGGCGTTTTCATCGGCGACATGCTGATGGTCGTGGTGGATCCCCGGATCCGCCTTACGGAGAAACGTCGCAGGAAGGGAGGGGACCATGAGTGATCGATCAATGAAAAACGATATCCGGCGGGAACTGTTCGAATTCGCCCCGCCCACCGACTGGAAGGCGGAACTCAGCGGCTATTCCAATTACTCCTACTGGAGATCCACCCTGCGTACCTTCCAGAAAAGCAAGGTTTCCATGGCGCTGCTGATCCTGATGCTGGTATTCACCCTGATGAGTTTTATCTATCCCCTGGTCTCGCCGACGGACCCCAACCAGGTGTCCCTGGACACGGCGTTATGGAATCAGCGGCCCGGAGACGGTGAGGTCTTCGGCACCGACGGCCTGGGACGCAGCATGTGGGCAAGGACCTGGTACGGGACCCGGACCAGCCTGCTGCTGGCGTTCACCATCGCCCTTTTCGATGTGGGGATCGGGGTATTCGCCGGAGCCCTCTGGGGTTACGTACGGCGCATCGACCGCTTCATGACCGAACTGTACAACGTGATCACCAATATCCCCGCGACGGTGTACCTGATCCTGCTGTCCTACATCATGCAGCCCAGTTTCTGGACCATCGTCATCGCCCTGTCCAGCCGGGGATGGATCACCATCGCCCGATTCATCCGGAACAAGGTGATTTCCCTGAGGGAGGCGGAATACAACGTGGCAAGCCAGACCCTGGGCACCCCCCTGTGGCGCATCCTGCGCAAGAATATCATTCCCTTCCTGGTGAGCATCATCATCATGGAAACCGCCTTGACCATTCCCTACTCCATCGGATCCGAGGTGTTCCTGGGCTTCATCGGCCTGGGCCTTCCCCTGGACACCGTCAGCCTGGGGAATATGGTCAACCAGGGGCGCAGCAACTTCATGCTGTATCCCTATCAGCTCACCTGGCCCACGGTGGTCCTGGCTTTTATCACCGTGTCGTTCTACATCACCGGGAACAAATTCGCCGACGCGTCGGATCCCCGGAATCACGTATAGGAGGCCTGGATGAATAAATCGATTTTGCAGGTCCGGGACCTTTCGGTGGCCTTCGATGTCCGGGGGCGTCTGCTCCAGGCGGTGCGTTCGGTGAGCTTCGACCTAAAGGAGGGGGAGACCCTTGCGGTGGTCGGAGAATCCGGCTCGGGCAAGTCGGTGATGACCAAGTCCCTGGTGGGCATGCTGGATAAAAACGGCTGTATCACCGGCGGATCGGTGAACTACCGGGGCACCGAGCTGGCTTCCTTTGCCGGCGACGACTGGATGGGCATACGGGGAAAGAAAATCGCCATGATATTCCAGGACCCGATGACCGCCCTCAATCCCCTGAAAACCATCGGCGAACAGATCCGGGAAGTTATCAGCCTGCACCGAGGACTGGAACGCAGCCAGGCGAAAATCGCCGCCGTAGAGATGCTGGCCCGGGTGGGCATCGCCGATCCCGAACTTCGCTATAAACAATATCCCCATGAATTTTCCGGGGGAATGCGCCAGCGGGTGGTCATCGCCGTGGCGGCGGCCTGTCAGCCGGAAATACTGATATGCGACGAGCCCACCACCGCCCTGGATGTAACCATCCAGGCACAGATTCTCGAACTCCTGAAGAGCATTCAACGGGACATGGGCATGAGCATGATATTCATCACCCATGACCTGGGCGTGGTGGCCGATCTGGCCGACCGGGTGGCGGTAATGTACGGCGGCGAAATCATCGAAATCGGCAATGCCGAGGAGGTGTTCTACGACCCCCGCAATCCCTATACCTGGGCCCTGCTTTCCAGCATGCCCCAGCTGGGAGAGCCGGGGAAGGAACTGTTTTCCATCAAGGGAACGCCTCCCAACCTGTACATGGACATCACCGGGGACGCCTTCGCCCCCCGCAATCCCTACGCGCTGAAGATCGACTACCAGCAGCCGTCACCCTGGTTTCCGGTGAGCGAAACCCACTCGGCCAAGACCTGGCTGCTGCACGAATGGGCGCCGGAGGTCAAACCGCCGGATACCGTGCAGGTCTTGCGGAAAAAACTCGGGGAGGAAAGCCGTGACTGATATCGCCAAGAAACCGCTTCTCAGCGTGAACAAGCTCAGCGTCGAGTTCAAACTCGGCCGCAACAAATTCCAGGCGGTGAAGGATGTCAGCTTCGACATCTTTCCCGGTGAGACCTTCTCATTGG
>CAWZYW010000354.1:0-3655 GCA_963966255.1 uncultured Salinispira sp.
GCTGGATATCGTTCACCAGCACCCGGATCTTGCTGCGGTTCTGTCCGCTCTGCTTGTCCTGCCAGCGATCCTGCTGAAGGGTTCCGAGAACCCCCACGCGCTGTCCTTTGGTCAGATAGCGCTGCAATGCATCCGCCCGTCGGCCGAGAAGCACGCAATCGAAATAATGCGCTTCTTCGACCCACTGGTCGCCCTGCTTCCGGCTTTGATTGCTGGCAATGCTGAAATTCGCGATAGCCGTTCCCGAGGTGCCGTACTTGAGTTCGACGTCCCGGGTGAGTCGGCCGACGAGGGTTACTGAATTGAGATCCGATGCCATGGGCCCTCCGGTTTAGTCTTCCTGACGGACGACGAGAATCCTCAGCAGGTCGGTGAAATATTTCACCCGGTCTTCGATCTGATGGGCCGAAGCGGGATCCATCTTGAATTCGAATACCACGTAGTGTCCCTGCAGTTCGTTCTCGATCTGATAGGCAAGGGTCCGGACACCCATATCATTTTCTTTCATGGAATCCGCACCGAGTTCGGTGAGTACTTTCTGCACTTCCTCTTTCGCGGTGCGGAATTTATCTTCCTCCGCGCGGAAAATACAGGCAGCTTCGTACAGTCGCATTGTTCCTCCTCATGGACCAATCATCAAAGACGCGAGGATTTCGCACCTTTGGTGACATCGACCATTCCCTGGACCGGGGGATCCGCAGAATCCGATTGGATCTGGGATCGGAATGGTAAAGAGGCAGAGAGCGTATGCTCATCTGTTCTTTTTTGATGTCGGGTTATATTGTATTGTCCTGGTGGGATTTACCCATAGCGTGATCAAGCGCACGAGTAATCCTGACAGGTGGGACAACGTATCACAGGGGCTATTCCCTGTCAAGAATCGACGGCGGAAGCCGATGATATGCCCAGTAACCCGCGGCTAAACAGGGAGGGTCCGGTTTTGAGTGCTCAAATACATTACGATGCTGATATTTTCCAGATTTCCCAGATCATCCGGCTCCTGCGCAGGGGGTGCTCCGTTGATATAGACCCTGAGTTCTATCTGGATAAGATTATCGAAGACATCCTTTTCGCCGACGATATCCTCAAAACCCTGTACTCCCGGCTCAATACCAACGACTTGCTGGTGAACCGCGAGCAATATCTTCGGGACCTGTATCTTGCGAAGCGGGACCTGGTATTGTTGCTCGAAGATGTCATAGGAGAAACCCTGCCGTTCTCCGGAAACATGAAGCAGTATTCCAGTCGCTTCTCCCAGATCATCCGCAGTCAAAAAGAAGATATGATGGCCATCGACGATACTCTCAACAAAGATCAGCGCCAGGAAGAAGAAAAAAACATCGTCAGCCAGCAAGAATTCTCCATCCTGATGGAAAACGAGGAAACGGAGGAATGACCTCCATTGCGTGAGTACATACCCAAAAGTATGTGCTTGCTCTGTATCATACATTAATGTAGTATGGTGCAGAGGTGATCCGGTGAGCACGCAAACCAAACGAAGCGAAGCGCAGCAACTAGAAGAACTCTCCCTGCTCTTTACCATCAGTCAACTACTGGACCAGAGTCTCGATATCAAGCAAGTGATCGATCCGGTTCTGAAAGCCGTCGGGGAAGAATTCGGCATGCTCCGCGGAACCATCTCCCTTCTGGATTCGAACAGCAAGGACATTTTCATCGAGGCAGCCTATGGGCTCAGCAGCGAGGAAATGGAAAAGGGGCAATACAAGCTCGGGGAAGGCATCACCGGCAAGGTGGTCGAAACCGGCATACCCCGCATCATCCCGAAAATATCCGAAAGCCTTGAGTTTCTGAACCGCACCGGTGCCCGATCCCCTGCCCTGGAACGGGAACACGCATTTCTCTGCGTGCCGATAAAAACCGGCAACAGTACCATCGGGGCGTTTTCCGTGGATATCCCGAGTCCCGAAAGCGACGCACTGCTGGAGCAACGCACCCGGATGCTCTCGGTCATCGCTTCCATGCTCGCCCAGGCGGTGAAGATCCGGCGGGATGTTATGGAGGAAAAGCGGGTCCTGATTGAAGAGAATCAACGGCTCCAGGACGAGTTAAAGGCTCACTTCCGACCTGCTAACATCATCGGTAATTCCAAAGCCATGCAGAACGTGTTTGACATGATCGCGCAGGTGTCCCGATCAGATGCAACGGTGCTCATCAGGGGCGAAAGCGGCACCGGCAAAGAACTGGTTGCCCACGCGATCCACTACAACAGTCATCGTTCTTCCAAGCCCTTTATCAAAGTAAATTGCGCCGCCCTGCCGGAAACCGTCATCGAAAGCGAGCTATTCGGCCATGAAAAAGGCGCGTTTACCTCGGCCATCGCCACCCGCAAGGGCCGCTTCGAGATGGCTAATGGCGGTACGATATTCCTCGATGAAAACTGCGACCTTTCCCCCACCACCCAGGGCAAGCTGCTGCGGGGGTTACAGGAAAAGGAGGTCGAAAGGGTCGGGGGAAATGAAAATATCCGGACCAAAGTGCGAGTCATCGCCGCCACAAATCGGGATCTGGAAGCGGAAATGGGAATCAACCAGTTCAGAGAGGATCTGTACTACCGGCTCAACGTATTCCCGATCCACATCCCCCCCCTTAGGGAACGGAAAAGCGATATTCTGCTGCTCTCGGATCATTTCATCGAGAAATACAACAAGAGCAACATGAAATCCGTTCGGCGCATATCGACCCCGGCCATCGAACTGCTCTCCAATTATCATTGGCCGGGCAACGTCAGGGAACTCGAGAACTGCATTGAACGGGCGGTGCTGCTGAGCATCGACGACGTCATACACTCACATCACCTGCCTCCAAGCCTGCAATCGGCGGAATCCACCGGAACCCGGCTGCAGGAAAGCCTTGAGGACGCCCTGGACAGTCTGGAACGGGAACTGCTGCAGGACGCACTGAAGTCCACCAAGGGGAACATGGCCAAGGCCGCCCGGCTGTTGAATCTCACCGAACGGAAAATGGGTTTGCGGGTCAAAAAACACAACATCGATTCCCGGATATTCCGATAGCATCATCCAAGCTTTATAGAAGACATGACTGACGAAAAGCTCATGTTATTTACCTACATATATGTACTTTATACATCTGATAAATACATTTTTGTAGTTTTTTTATTTTGATTGTACAAATACGTATTTTTTTCTGTTTTTATTCAATCAAATAACTACCTTCCACACAACCACTTACATATTTATACAGATATTTTCCAATATTTATCCGTTTTTGGCACACAACCTGCATAGTGTACGTGAACTGAAATCCAAGCTCCGGAACCGTAGTTCCAAATCCGGGTCGGGAACGCACAGCACCGGCCCGGGGAGCGTGATACAACGTTAGGAGGACGTATGAAGGGGAAATTCCGCATTACGGCGATACTCGTAGTAGTAGCCCTTCTTCTCAGCGCAGGTGTACTCACCGCGCAGGATTCGATGTCAGCCGATGCCGTGGCGGCAGCGGTCGACATGATCTGGCTCACCCTGGCAGCAGCCTTGGTGTTCTTTATGCAGGCGGGCTTCGCAATGGTCGAGATCGGCCTGACCCAGGCGAAAAACGCCGGTAATATCATCATGAAGAACCTGATGGACTTTTCGGTAGGCGCCATCGCCTATTGGGCGGGCGGTTGGGCATTTAT
>CAWZYW010000355.1:0-3654 GCA_963966255.1 uncultured Salinispira sp.
CTCTTCGTTGCTCTCGAAGGTGACCAGCGCAACGTCCTTTCGTTCGTCGCTGCCCACCAGGGTACCGATGAAACGTCGTCCGTCCCAGAGGCGAACGCTGATTTCATCAGCCTCGCCGACCACATGGGCGTTAGTGAGTACGGTTACGGTTTTGCCCCGCTGGCTGATCATCACTCCCGAACCAAGGCCGGTCTGGCGCAGTTCCCTGGAACCGTTTTCCTGATGGAGATTCTGCCCGAAGAAATATTCAAAGGGACCGGTTACCGCCGGAACCTGGACGACATCCACCACGTCCAGCTGTACCACCGTCGGAATGACCTGGTCAGCTACATAGTGGAAACTGTCTTCAAGCTGATCCAGCAGGGCGAATCCCCGCTGGACGTCTGCCGCGGCATTATCCTGGGCTGTCAGGCCAGCTGCCTGCAGTGAAACAATCAGAATCATCAATGCCATAATCCGTTTCATGTTCATCTCCTGTTCGGCTGGTTGCAGCCATTGGTTAATGCTCGAGCCGAAGGCTGAACCGGGTGCCGTTTCGCAGTACCTGGAACACACTGCCGGGGGCTCCGTCGGAATGAGTGCTGTTCAGTTCCGCGTAGAGTTCATCGATTTTTTCGACATCGACGCCGTTGACAGACAGGATGATATCTCCCCGCCTCAGGCCGGCGGTCTCGGCACGGCTGCCCTGTACTACGGCGGAGATCATCAGCGATCCGTCGTTGCGGGAGAGATTCAGCTGCCGGCGCATGGAGTCTTCGATCTGCGCAACGGAGAACCCCGGCCAGATGCGCCTGCTTTGTTCCTGAAATTGTCCGTCCTCCGGTCGGACTCCCAGAGTGACCGGCACATCAATTGCCTGACCATTGCGGATGATGGATATCTGCGAGAGTACGCCGGGCTCGAGTCGGCCGATTGCGGTGGTGAGCTGACGGCTGTTTTCAATCTCCCGGTCATCAACGGCGATGATCAGGTCTCCGGGGAGCAGCCCCGCCTGATCGGCGGGAGAGTCCAATATGATGCTTGATATCAGGCTTCCGGAATTTTCACCGCCATCGCCGCTGAGTACTCCCAGCCATCCATAGCTGATTCCGCCTTCGGAGATGATCTCTTCAAGCCGGGCATTGTTTATGGGCACGGCGAATCCGATTCCCATGCTGCCGCCCGATGAGGATGCAATCCAGGTATTGATTCCAACGACCTCGCCCCGGGAATTCACCAGCGCACCGCCGGAATTACCGGGATTTATGGCTGCATCAGTCTGAATGTAGTCCGTATACCCGGCGATCCGGCTGTTATCACTGCTCTCCCTGCCCAAGGCTGAGACGATTCCCTGGGTCACCGTTGAGCGAAACCCCAGGGGGGACCCCACGGCCATGACGATATCACCGACTCTCAGCTCATCTGAATCGCCAATTCGGGCCAGGGGCAGCTGTTCATTGCTGATGAAGCGGATAATCGCCAGATCCCGTCCTGGATCACTGCCCACGAGCTCTCCGCTGAATTCCCGACCGTCGTAAAGAGTGAGCCGGATTTCATCGGCCTGGCCGACCACGTGGTAATTACTGAGAACATAGGCTGAATCGCCGTCCCGGCTGACGATCACCCCTGAACCGATTCCCTCTTGTCGTTCCTCCCGGGGCTCGGAGTTATCGCGGTTTCCGAAGAAGAAGTCGAAAGGGGAGCGTATGGACGGTATCCGCTGCTCGACGATATCAACCACTTCCACAGAAACCACCGCAGGCAGGATATCCTCGGCACTGCTGCGCAGGGCAGCCTGCATCATATCCAGATCCCGGGCCGCCGCGCTGCCGTCTCCGGTTTCCGGGGCAGTCGAGGATTGAATCTCGATTACCGTCCGGCTGCCCCCGCCGCCGATAAGGTAGCCTGTTCCCAGCGCAAGGCTCAGGGCGATCAGGGATATCAGAACAATAGTGATGTTTCTAAGGCCTGATCTGCCTTGGGGCGTAACATTTCGTTCCATATTCTGCCTCCGTTGTTTTTTATTCGATACCTAATCTAACAGCTGATAATTTCACAGGCATGAACGGAGGATTACATTTCTGTAATGTTGATCAGCTCCCGGAAGGACCTCCGGGGCGGGGGGCGGCTAAGGGTTATTCCGCCGGTTCCAGAGGCAGGATAAGGGTAAACCGGCTTCCGCTTCCGACGCTGCTGCTCACTTCAATCCGGCCTCCATGGGCTTCAGCGAGGGCTTTGACCAGGGAAAGGCCCAATCCGCTTCCCGGTACCGAGCGGCTTTTATCCCCGCGGTACATGCGTTCCCAGATATGAGGCAGGTCTTCATTGCTGATACCCGGTCCGCCATCGATTACCGACAGGCGGACGCGGTCATCCTGTCGCCGGAGCTCGACTCGTATGGGGGTTGAATCAGGGCTGAATTTTATGGCGTTGTCCAGAAGATTGGCGAGGATTTGTCTGATCCCGTCCGGTCGTATGAGCACAGGAAGTTCCTCCCCGGGATCTTCTATGGTTATTCTGCGCTTTCCGTCGGGTTCGGCGTATGTGTAGAGATCAACCAGATCAGAGGCAAGCTCCGCAAGATTCCGGATTTCCAGGCGTCCCGGGATTATCCGGTTCTCCGCCCGGGTGATTTCGACGGTGGTTTTGATGATACCATCGATATGCTGGGCTTCTTCGAGGCACATCCGAAGCGCATTCGCCATCTGATCAGTATCTTCGGGATTCTGGAGGGCCATCTCGGCCCGCTGGGATAGTCGGGTAATCGGGGTCTGGAGGTCGTGGGCGATATTGTCCAAACCGATGCGGGATCCCTCAATCAGACGGGCGATCCGTTCGCTCATCCGGTTGAAGCTGTCGGTCAGCAGGACAATTTCTTCCGCAGCATCGGGGTAGGAGAGGGAGCGGGTGCCGATCTCAGAGGGGCGGATTTCTGAAATCTGCCGGGCAAGATCGCTCAGCGGCTTAACCATCCTCCGGGACAGCGCCAGCGAAAGTCCGAGACCGGGTATGGCGATGATAAGAACGATCAGGATGGTTCCAGTGGAAAAACGGGCAACTATTACCCGCCTTTGCTCCGAAGAGATCAGCAGCTGAAGACGGTTGCCGTCCTGGAGGCCCAGGCTTCTCAGTTCCAGGCGACCGCCGGCGGCCCTGCTGTCGATGGCGTAGACCGGACCGTTTTTGATGGATGTCTGACTGAGAGCGCTGTCCAGGGATTGAAGGTCCCATCCGCTGGGAGCGTAAAAATACACCGTTTGGTTTTCAGGAGTTGCAAGCCTGAGGGCGAAAAGCCTATCCTCTCCGGCCAGCTGCTCCATGCTCAATTCCCGGCGTATCAGATCTATTCCGCCGCTTCGATACACCGCCCAAAACTCAAGCAGTCGGTTATCGAGAAAACTCCTGTCGGACCGGGTCAGGCTTGTTCGCAGGTAGAATACCGAGGCTATGCTCAATGCTCCCGCCGTAATAAAAAAGAGCAGGAGAAATGATGCAGTAAAGCGGGCGCTAATTTTCCCGAAGGACATAACCTGTGCCTCTGACCGTATGGATTAACTCGTGCCCAGGATCGACTTTTGTCCGGAGACGATGCACCAGCACATCGACCACATTGGTTTGGGGGTCGAAATGATAATCCCATATATGTTCGAGTATCATGGTTTTGGATACCACGTT
>CAWZYW010000356.1:0-3650 GCA_963966255.1 uncultured Salinispira sp.
GTGGGTCAGTTCGCGTGCCGACCCCGGGTCATTGCATTTGCCGGATAACACCAGGTTCACCAGGGCCGGTCCGTATTCCCGCTGGCGCACCACCTGTTCGAACTGAACGGCCGCATCGTCCAAACGGCCGAAGCGGGCATAGAGTACGCCCAGGCGATTCACGTAGCGCAGATTGTTGCGGCTTTCGGCTATCTGATTCTGGAGCTCGGTGACCCGATTCTGGATCTCCCGGGTAACGAAGCGGTCCATCACTTCGAAATAGCGATTCATGACTGTCTGGTTGTCGGGAACCTGTATTATGGCCTGCTGGCTGAACCCTACGGGCTCATACACTTCCCAGGCTTCCCGAGTGGGGAAAAAACCTGCCGTACCGTTATCACTGGTTTCCCGCCATTCACGGGCGGCGACCTGCCAGGCCCTCAGGAAACCATCGCGAACCAGGGTGATTTCCACCGGCATCCAGGTCTCGCCGTCACGGATAATCAAGTCATTGGCATTCTCGAAAATATCCGCAGCGGCTTCGGGGCTCATGCCCAGGTTGAAAGCAAGGTAAATATGACCGGGTGCGGTGACGAAGGCTGTTTCTATTCCCACCGACTCCAGGAGCGCCGCGTACAGAATGGAGATGTCGTCGCAATCTCCCGCACGGTAGGCGAAGGTCTGAACCGGAAACTGGCAGTAATCCACCGCCGTCGGGTTTTCCGAAAGTTCGATGTACGGCGTCGTCGGATCGGGAATGTAGCTGATACCGTAAATGTTCAGCGCTTCAAAGAGGCCCAAGGCAATGCGGAAATTGTCGTTCACCGCATTGGTTTCCTCGGCCCGGATGGTCCCCGCGATGCCCTTGGCGAAGCCAAGTACCGCCGGATCTTTGGCGGTTACCAGGGCGGCGACCTTTCGGTCGTCATCCCAGGTGAGGGCGTTGCGGTTGTTGATATCCACCGAGATGGGGATGCTCACTTCCTGGGCCTGTCCCAGGTAGCGGTAATTTACCAGGATTTCAGCCGCGGCAGTATCGCCTTCGGTGACTGATAAAATGTCGTCGGTAAACAAAGCGAAAATTGGAACCGTCTGGCTTTCGCCACGGGCCATCCGCTTGATGCTGACGTTGCTGGGCTTGGGCTGATCCATGTACTGAGGCACAAAGAAACTTACCGAGACATCGGTGATGGCATCGGCTTCGCTGTTGGTAAGAACCAGTTCTCCCAATACATTTTCATCGTAGTATGAGTAGAACAGCGGAAAGATCGGCTGGATATACGGGCTGTACTCTATCCGGCTGCCGTCGCCGGCGCCCACATGCCAGTTCGCTCCGAGGTTCACGGCAATTCCCTCGTAAAGCGGCGTAGCGCTGAAATTGTAGGGTGGAAGAAGATAGCGCTTGTAGGAGGCTCCGATGCCCAGACTCAGACCGGGGTTCAGAAGATAATTCACATCGATTCCCCCGCCGAAGTACGGATTGCGCACGGTGCCTTCGGATACCATGCCCAGGTACAGACCTCCGTACCCGGCGAGACGAAGGTTCAGACGGGGAGCCGGATTGATCGTAAAACCGATTTCCGGCGCAATGCCGAGGACCGTCAGAGTCTTGTCCCCGTAGGGAAGAAAATCCAGATTCACCATAGCCGAAGTCGACAGCAATCGTAAGAACGGCAGATTCAACGCGGCACGCACATTGACTCCCGCGCCAACAGAGTACAGGTTGCCGCCACTGCCTTCTTCCTCGGGACCGAGGGGAATGTTCACCGTAGGTGTCCCGCTGAGGGAAAATGTGCTGGTCACCTGGGCAGTCGAAGTCGCTGCGAGTATGAGCAAAATACTAATAAATAATGATAAACGTCTCATCGAAGTGCTCCCGATGATCTTGGATTTCAGATGAAAATATATGAGAGAAAAGCTAAGGAAATAATAGCACAATCAGACATCGGAATCAATTTTCACGGGGGAGATTTGATGATATTTGGTATTTTATAGGTGATTCTGATAATCAGCCTAGCTTCGCGGTCCGACTCAAGCAGTTACGTCCTCTTGAGCCCACATCTCCAACCGGCTCTGGATGAAATCGACGATCTGCTGATGCTCTGCCTTGCCCCGGCCCTCGGGTTTAATGGGTGCCCCGATTTCGAAATGAATCCGGTTCTTCCGCCGGATTTTGCCGAAGCCCCGGAAAATTCCGCCCTCTCCCCAGAAATCGGTTTTCAAGGCTATGGGGATCACTTTGACACCCGCCCTTATGGCGAGCTTGATGCCCAGCGTGTTGAATTTTTCGGGATCGAAGGTCGGGGTGCGGGTGGCCTGGGGGAAAATGACGATGGAGATGCCCTCATTGAGTTTTTTTACCCCTTCGGTGAGAACCGTGGTCAGATCTTCCCGGGGGTTCACCCGGTCTACGGCGATGGGATCCCTGCTTCGCATAATGTGGCCGAAGATATTCCCCTGAGTGAGTTTGCGCTTCACCACGAAGGTTACCGGCATGTGGGGACGAATGATGCCCGGAAGGACCGCGGTTTCCAGGGTGCTCATATGATTCGCGATAAATACGTAGGGACCATCGCCCTCGGTGAGATTATCCATGCCGCTGATTGAGAAGCGGCCGCCATATTCCTCGATGATCCGCAGTGATTCATGGGAACTGAAAGCCCAGCGCTCATCGGTGTAGATGCCGTCGATCACTTCCCGGCGGAAACGGAAGACCACGTCTTTTATAAAGGTAAAATACATGCCCCAACGGCTGCCCAGAAACAGATAATGCCGCAGCGGCAGACGGCGACCTTCCTCACTTCGATATTCATCACCGGTAAAAATGCTTTCCATATCAGTCTTCCTCATACGGGGTAAAATCGACCCCAGCATATACAAAAATGAAAAAAAACCGTAGCTCTTCGCAGAAATTTTAAACCATTTTGCTTCAATCGGTACGATACATATGTACCGCCTGCCGAACGAGAGCCCCCTATAAAGGAAAAAAGTCGCGGTATAATACGGGTACAAAAAACGCGGACGGATCCCTCGCGGGAGGAACCGCGATGAGCGGGCATCAGGAGGAAGAACATGAGCGAACAGGTGAAAAGCATTAACGATTTTGCGGAAAACAGCGACTACAACAACCGGATTATCCAGATGGCCCTGCGGGAAGTCGAAACCGACGTCCTCACCCCTGCGCTGCTGGCGATGGATAACGCCCGGCGGAATATTATTTTCCGAAACATGTCTGGCCAGGCGGTAGAGATGATCAAGGCGGATATGGCAGCCGCCGAGGGAAAAATCCCCCACAACGCCGGAAGGAAGGGAATCGCCACATTCGAGCATCACCTGAATATCTTCGACCGTTTTATGAGAGAACAGCCCGACCGGGCCAGCCAGGCGGCATCTGAGTTTCCGGATGTCTCCTTCGAAGACGACCCGAAGGAATTCCTGCTGCGCTTTTCATACTTCATTAACATGCATCCGCCGATGGTCCTCGAGGAATTCCTCGAAAAAGCGCCCCACCCGGCGGTTCGCAAGGCCATGGAGCTGATGATAAACGGGCACAGCCCCGAGGGCATCATCGGGATCATCGGTGACATGCGAGAGGCCAGGCGGCGGGAGTTTGAGTGGGAATACGACCTGATCCTGGCGACCCTTGAAAATTTCGCGGCAGGCAGGCACCC
>CAWZYW010000357.1:0-3628 GCA_963966255.1 uncultured Salinispira sp.
TCTAGCAATATTTCATTTATATGTATAGGGTTAAGGTTTTTTCAGGAGGCCCTACGTATGCAACTATGTTTTCTATCAGCTTCGCTATCATTTCCCGGAAATCCCGGGGGGCTTCGTCCACGTACCGTTGTGTACAGAGCAGGTGCTTTCAAGTCGTGGGCATGTTCCGTTCATGACCATGGATATGATCGTCAGGAGCCTTGAGGTCATCATAGAAACCGTCGTTCGGGAGAGATGAAGATCGAAAGCGCCGACGCAGGCTGCACGCCGCAATGACCTACTCGCCGAACGCCGCCCGGATTTTCCGGAGCACTTCCTCAGCAGAGCCCGCGCGGAATTCCGGCTGAATGGATTCGAAGAGTTGGCGCCCCCCCTCGGCATAGAAACTCCGTTCCCGGCCGTCCATGATGATCAGCCTGGACGCCCGGGAGGCCAATTCCAGATTCCTCAGGTTTCCCCGGCCTATGGGAAAGTCGGCCAGTACCGTCCAGTCGGCTCGGTCTATCAGTTCGCCGGCACGGCGGTGCGCATCATCGTCGATCTCATCGAAGGCGTCGACGGCAACCATCTCGATTCCGAGGGCATCCCAAAGCCTGGCATCCGAGTCGAGCCGGTGTGCGACCCCGCCGGTAACATAAAATCCGGCCCTCAGCAGCATCCGCGTCAGGTTTACGCCGCTTCCTGCGCCGCCGATGATGTGAACTCCGGCGCCCTCCTGCCTGGGGTATTTCCTAAGCGGGGTGACCGCCAGGCTTCCGGTTGCCGGGCTGCGCTCAATATTAATCCGGGTGCGATAGGCTTGCTCGAGAAGATCTTGATCAATCACTTCTTCTGGCAAGCCGGAAGCCCGGACCTCGCCATCATCGAGAAGCACCAGGCGATCACAGTATTCCGCCGCGAGGTTCAGGTTGTGGATGGCTATGATCGCGGCCTTGCCTTCCCTGCGCAGTTCGTCGAGCATTTCGAGCACGGTTCGCTCATGACCGATATCCAGGTTCGAGGTAGGTTCGTCGAGAAGCAATACCGGCGCATCCTGCAGCAGTACCCGGGCGAACAGTACCAGCTGGCGCTCTCCTCCTGACAGGGTTGCGAAGTTCTGCCCCGCGGCCCCCGCCATGCCGACGTATTCCAGGCTGCGCAATGCCTGGTCGCAGTCATCGTAGCGGCTGCGTCCGAACAGTCCGCTCTGTCCATATCCCCCCATTTCCACGACTTCGAGGGAGGTAAACGAAAGCTGCTCGGGTCCCTGCTGGGAGACATAGGAAATCCGTCTCGCACGCTCCTGATGGTTCAGCTGATGAAGGTCTTCGCCTGACAGCAGCACGTCCCCTTCGAAGGGCAGAAAACCCATCAGGCATTTCAGCAGGGTGCTCTTTCCGGCGCCGTTGGGGCCGATGAGGCCCACGACCTCCCCGGCTACCAGAGAAAGGCTAACCTGATTCAAAATGCTGCGACCGCGGACTGAGTAGCTGATCCCGCGGGCATCGAGAAGTGGAGGCCGTGAATCGGGCTCGATGGCGCTCATATAAGCCTCCCCTTTCTCTGGTAGCGGATGATCAGGAAGATAAAATACGGCCCCCCGATCAATGCAGTAATAATTCCGGTTTTTATCTCATACGGGCGAGCGATAATCCGTCCGAGGGTATCACTGAGCAGCAGGAAGGCCGAACCCGCCAGGGCTGAGGCAGGCAGGAGCCGGAGATGATTCGAACCGATGCTGACCCGCAGCAGGTGAGGAATCATCAGTCCCACGAAGCCGACGGGCCCCGCCAGGGCTATGGCCATGGACGTCAACAAAGCGGCGAGGCCGAGCACCGTTAATTTGGTACGCTCAACCGGGAGTCCGAGGCTGTGAGCCTGCTCGTCGCCGAGGGCAAGCAGGTTCAGGGGACGGCCCATCCGCAACAGAAGCAGTGAAGCCACTGCGATAACCGGCACGGGAATCAGCAGAACATCGAACTGTGTGCCCTCGAGCCCCCCCATGGTCCAGAACAGGAAAATCGACATTTCGTAGCGGTCGGAAAACAGGAGCAGCGCCGAGACCAAACCGTTCAGAAGGCTGCTCACCGCGAGACCTGCGAGGATGACGAACAGAAGATGGCTGCGGCCCCGGTCCGAACCGATGAGATATACGAATATTGCCGCCGTCATGGCCCCGGCGAACGCCGAAGCGGGAAGGACCGTGGGATGCATCAGAGCGGCCCCCAGGCTGATGCTCAGCACCGCGCCGAAGCTGCTGCCGGCGGAAATGCCGAGAATATCAGGGCTTGCCATGGGGTTGCGGAACACCCCCTGCACCGCAGCGCCGCTGAGGGCCAGGGCAAAACCGGCGAATAAGGCCGCCAGGCTTCGCGGCAGCCTGATGAACCAGGCAATGGCTTCGACCCGGCCCGACGGAGCTTGGCCCAGTCCGGTAATGCGATGGAGGAATACCGAGAGAATCTCTCCCAGGGGCAGGGAAACCGACCCAAGGGCAATTGAAAGGAAAAACGCGATTCCCGCCGCGACCGCCAGGCCGAGGACTACCAGCGGGAACCGTCGCCGGATATCCATCGCCTACTCCGGAAAAACTTCCGGGTACACCTGGCGGGCGATGAAAAACGCCCCGTCCACGATGTACTGGCTATAGGTCGACTTCAGGCGCTCGGGCATAAGGAATACCCGGTCTTCACGGATCGCCGTGACACCAGAAAGAGCGGGATCTTCAACGACCTCTGAAAGGAAATTCTCAGCTCCCTGGGGATCTCCCCAGATAAATCCCGGAAGTACCAGGACATCCGGATCGATTTCAACCAGCGCTTCCTTGGAAATGGGAACCTGTCCGAAATCACCGGACTCAAGAGCAGCGGCGGCATTCCCGACGCCGGCGGCCTCCAGCAGGGCCTGCCATGTGGTGTCCACCCCGCTGGCGCTACCCCAATTGCTGTAATCGATGGCACTCAGAGGGCGGATAATCCCTGACGCAACTCCGTCGCTTACCAGCGATTCCAGTTCGGCCAGGCGTTCGCGCATACCGGCGACCAGGTCTTCCGCTGCTTCCCGTCGATTGAGGACCCTGCCGAGGGTGAGTATTTCCTGCTGGATCCCTTCCATGGTGAACGGAGTGTTTACCGCATAGACTGTCAGACCTGCCTGCCGCAGCTGGTCGATTTTACCGGCGTCGCTCCAGTTGGCGGTAAAGATAATGTCCGGATACAGATCGATGAGCTGCTCCACATTAAGTTCCATCTGAACCGGAACCAGTGCGGCCTGGTCAACCACGTTCGAATAGGTGTCGTCGGTGGAGAGAAAGGTCACCGCGGCGAGCATCCCGGGTTCGAGCAGGTCGATGAGGACTTCATCGGTGAAAAGGGTCAAACTGGCGATGCTTTCCGGCTGAGCCCCGATGACCATCTGCGTTCCGAGGCCATCGGTCACCGTCATGGGATATGGAGAGGCCTCGCTTTCAGGCTGCGCGGCGGGCTGGGCGCTCGACGCGGCCGAGCTGTTTTCCGAATTTCCCCCGGCGAACAAGGAGAAGCTGATGAGAAAAAGAATGCTGATGTTGAGTAATACCCGAATGATACGATTCATGGGATACTCCTGTAATAAAAACGCGTACAGGGTAGTGATGTACGGTGGCTCCCGT
>CAWZYW010000358.1:0-3624 GCA_963966255.1 uncultured Salinispira sp.
GGGGAGCGAGAGGCCCTCCCCGGCCGATTCCCGCCGCGAGCCGCCGGTCGCTTTCGCCGCCGAATCCCTGCTCCCTGAGGAAGGCTCGGACTGCGGCGCTTCGAAAATCCTTCTGTTGCGCCACCCCTTCGAAATCGCAAAGCACTTCGGCGGCATGGGACAGGCCGACTTCGGCGAGCAGATGAAACCCGCCGGAGGGCTCGCTACTCCCGGCGTCCGCCGCTTCTCCGGCGGCGAACAGGGCCAGCTTGGTGCTGGTGGATCCGGGATTGATCACCAGCACCGCGGAGCCGGCGCTTAGGCTCATTTGACCTTCTCCTCGTAGAACCTGGCGGCGATATCGATGAGCTTCAGGTTGATGTCCAGGAACTCCTTCTTTTTCAGGCTCAGGGGTACCACGGCCTTGAGGGTATTCACGTCGATGACCTGTTTATCGAGAAGATACAGGGTCAGCACGATCATATTCGCGGCGTTGATCAATCCGGCATCCTTGGCCATATCGGTGGCGGGCACGTAGATAACCCGAACGTCGTCCCGCTGAACCCGGTCTTCCACCACCGATGTGTTCACGATGATAAGCCCGCCGCTTTGCACTTTGTCTTCGAACTGCAGCAGGCTGGGCCGGTTCATGGCTATGAGGGCGGTGGGATAATCCACAACCGGAGAACCGATTTCCTTCTCCGAGAGTATTACGCTGGCGTTCGCTGTGCCGCCCCGCATCTCGGGACCGTAGGATGGCAGCCAGGTGGCGTTGATGCCCTCGGCTATGGCGCAGTTGGCCAGCAATATGCCGGCGGACAGCACGCCCTGGCCGCCGAAACCGGAGATTTTCACCAGCTGATCCCCTTCCAGGGGCTTCTTTTCCACCTTGGGTAGTTCCTTCTGCCCTGAAAACAGCTTCATAAGATCTGCATCACCCAAGGGCGTTTCATCGTAGCTGTGGGGGGTGGCCACATCGGCGTCCCTGAAGTTGCCCAGGGGATAGCGTTTTTCCATGGTGCTGGAAATCCATTCCCTGG
Source organism: uncultured Salinispira sp. (assembly GCA_963966255.1). Taxonomy (GTDB): domain Bacteria; phylum Spirochaetota; class Spirochaetia; order DSM-27196; family Salinispiraceae; genus Salinispira. The sequence goes on from CAWZYW010000358.1 coordinate 1,020, forward strand.
ATTCCACCGCCCCCATCTTCCAGTTGATGGGACAGGGGGAGAGGATTTCGATGAACGAAAAGCCTTTCTTTTCGACCTGGTTCTGCAAACCCTTCTGGATCGCCTTCCGTGCCCGCTTCACTTTACCGGGCGTCGAAAGGGATACCCGCTCGATGAACACCGGGGTCTTGATGGCGTCGATCACCTCGGCCATGCCGATGGGGGCTCCGTCATTCAGCAGCTCCCGGCCGGCGGGGGTGGTCATGGTCTTCTGTCCCGGCAGGGTGGTGGGGGCCATCTGGCCGCCGGTCATGCCGTAGATGGCGTTGTTGATAAAGATGACCGTGATGTTCTCGCCGCGGTTGGCGGCGTGGATGATCTCGGTGGTACCGATTCCTGCCAGGTCCCCGTCTCCCTGATAGGAGATGACCACCGAATCGTCGTGCACCCGCTTTACTCCGGTTCCCACCGCGGGAGCCCGGCCATGGGAACACTGAATGTTGCCGGTATCGAAATAATAGTACGCGAATACCGAACAACCCACCGGCGAAAGGAATACCGTGCGTTCCTGAATGCCCATCTCGTCGATCAGTTCGGCGATAAGCTTGTGAACCGTTCCGTGGCCGCAGCCAGGGCAGTAATGGGTGACCTTCTGTCCGGGACCCTTGCGTTCGAATGTATCGTAAAAGCTCTCGGGCTTTTTATATTTAACCATGTTGTTCCTCCCCTATGCTCTGGCGTCTGATTCGGCCCGGGCCACCACTTCTTCCACCGGAGGGACCACGCCGCCCATCCAGAGATAGCGTTCCACCGGTACGGTCCTGGCCACCGTCAGGTCAACGTCGTCGGACATCTGACCGTCGCTCAATTCCATGACGGCAATCCGTCCGCTCCGCTTCGCCAGATCCTCAGCCAGTTCCGCGATGCGCTGTTTGGGAAAGGGGTAGAGGGTCTTCAGCCGCAGCAGTCCGGCCTTGATTCCCCGGTCCCGAAGCTCGTCGACGGCAGTGTGGGCGATGCGACTGGAAATGCCGTATGCGATAAACGCGAACTCCGCGTCATCCAGCCGGTACTCTTCGAAATCCACGATTTCGTCCAGCGACCGGTACTTCGCCATAAGGTGCTTGTTGTGATCCGAAAGAAGATCCCGGTTCATGTGGATGGATGTCACCAGGTTTTTATAGCTTTCCTTATCGGCGTACAGGGCCCAGTCGTGGCGCTCGCCGTGGAGCACCTGCTTGGGGAATGCCACCGGTTCCATCATCTGGCCAATGTAGGCGTCGGAAAGGATAAAGGCGGTCATCCGGTACTTGTCCGCAAGCTCGAAGGCCCGGTAAGTCATGTCGCACATTTCCTGGGCCGAGTTGGGGGCCAGTACGATGTTGCGGTAGTTGCCGTGGCCCCCGCCCTTTACCACCATGTTATAGTCGCTCTGTTCGGGCCAGATATTCCCCAGGCCCGGTCCGGCCCGCTGGACATCGACCATGACGCAGGGCAGCTCGGCCCCGGCCAGATAACTCAGGCCCTCGGCCATCAGCGCAATGCCGGGACCGGAGCTGGCGGTCATCACCCGAGAACCGGCACTCGCCGCGCCGAAAAGCATGTTAATAACCGATACTTCGCTCTCGGCCTGCAGAAAATGACGTCCAGCCTTGCGGTACAGGTCCGCGGCGGCGTGGGCGATTTCGCTTGCCGGAGTGATGGGATAACCGAAAAAGTGTGTTCCGCCGCCCAGAAGGGCGCCGTAGATCACCGCTTCGTTGCCCTTCATGAGCTGTTTCTGCTCGGAATGCTCAATTGGTTTGTAAGCTGCTTTCGCTGCGGTACTAGGCATACTGGGCCCCCTTGGCGAATTCATCGGGAATCGAATCTTCATCGGCATGGACCGTGATGGCCCCGGGCTCGGGACACACGTAGTAGCAGATACCGCATGCGGTGCACTTGTCGCTGCGGAAAATGGTGGCCTGATAACCGAGCTGGTTGATGGTTGACCCGATGGTCAAACAATTATTCGGACAGTAATGGACGCAGAGGCGGCAGCCCTTGCATTCATCGGGTTCGACATATACGTAATTCATATTCCCTCCTGAGGAATAGCCGGGCGATTAAATTCCGCCGAAAATATCTTCCTGACCGGTGCCGAAGTAGTTGATGTCGCTCAGTTCCTGGAGAACCGGCATGGGAACTTCTTCGATGATCAATTCGTGGTGGGGGCAGCTGATCCGCGGGCAGATAATGATTTTGTTTTTCTTTCCGGGAAGAAAGAGAACGATCTGCTCGTCGCAATTGCACTCGGAATCGGTATCCGCACAGCCTTCGGCCACATTCAGGTGGGCGTCGCAGTAAGGACAATAGGCGTCGACCTTGGCATCGGGATCCAGGCCGTGGCCCATGAATGTGAACAGATTCGCATGGCTTCCCCAAATCGAATCGAGAAAGACGAATCCGGTCTGATTTTCCAGCTTCACCTTCAGCTTGATGGAGGGTTCGTCGTGGATCCGCACGCTGTCGACCAGCAGATTATGTCCGTTGGGACAAAAGAGCGATTCCACCAGCAGGACTTCGATGTCCTGTTTCCACAACAGCCTCATCCCCTTCGGGATGTTCTGTTTAAAGGTATCTGGTA
>CAWZYW010000359.1:0-3621 GCA_963966255.1 uncultured Salinispira sp.
GTTCCAGTATCTCAACACCAGTCTTGCCGCTACGGGCAGCGCCGGCCGGCTTCACCTGGGTTGGGCTAATACCTTTCGCGAGAGTTTCCTCCTCGGTCTCGGCCTGGAAACCGGCTTTGCCGCCGGCGGAGGAGCCAGCGACTGGGCTCTGAACGGCAAGCTGGGGGTTTCGCAGAACCTCGGCCTCATCGGCCCCTTTGAGGAATTTACCTGGCATGCGGCGCTCACCGGACTGGGCAAGGAAATGACCACCCCCGGGGGCACCTTTTACCGCAGCCCCTTTTCCTTGCGGGGCGGGATCAGCGGATCGGTGAAACTTTCTGATGACCTCGAATTGTTCAGCGCCGTGGATGTGGCGCTGCCGGGTTTCACCGACGTTATGTTAAATGCCAGGGCATCTCTGGCATTCCGGGAACGCCTCGCACTTTCGCTTGGATGGGGAATCGATTTCGGACAGCAGTTCAGCGATCGATACCAGAACGCAAGCCTGCTTCCCAGGCTTTCCGTATCCTACAGCCTTCTCAATGTGGAACATCCAGATCTGGACAGCACCCTGGCCGTGTATTCCCCTTATGCCAATCATCTCGGGGTTTCCGTGGGTGCTGCGCTGCCGGTACAGCGGGTGGATCGCGACGGACCGGTAATCGATATCGATATGCCGGATCTCATCTATCTCTCCCCGAATAGCGACGGACGGCAGGATAACTGGGATGAGGCAATCGCGGTAAGTGATGAGTCGGCCATCTCCCTCATGAGCATCCGGCTCTTGCAGGATGGACGTGAGCAGTTCGTTCAGAGCTATGAACTTGAACCGGTGCGGGAAGAGACGATATACGGTATCGTGCGGGAAGTCCTGCAGGGAGTCCAGACGGTGTCGATCCCCGAATCCATCCTTATCAGCGGCAAAAATAATGATGGCGCGGTCCTCGCCGACGGTCGCTATTCCCTGGAGATCAGCGCGGTGGATATCCTGGGCAACACCACGGTTATAAATCCCAGTGAAATCGTGATTGATACCGCCGCACCGGAAATTTCGATTGCGGAGATGAGCGTCGAGGATAAAATCTTCTCCCCGAATAACGACGGGAATAAGGACTTCATCCGGTTTCCTCAGGTCGGAAGCCAGGAAGTGACCTGGGAATTGCGGATTTTTGACGCCCAGGGGAACCTGCGCTGGAGCCGCGATCTTGAAGATTACGCCCCGGAAAGCCTGGACTGGAATGGACATGATAACAACGACCAGCGGCTTCCCGACGGGGTATACCGATACCAGATTTCCTCCCGGGACCTTGCGGGGAACGAGAACTCCGCTGAGGTGGGGAACATCATCATCAATTCGGTGGTCTCCCCGGTGCGCATCGAACTGGCTTCTGCGCATTGACCCCAAACGGCCGCGGGTGGAACGATGAACATGGATTATTGCCCCCGCCCGGAGGGCCGAACCGGCATCGCCCGGGGGAGCATGGAGACCCTCGAGGCCGGGGGGCAGATGGTGGCCGAGCTGGGCGGGAGGGGCGCACCCGCCGCGTCGATTGCGTTCGACGGTACCGACGGTGCTGGTAACACCCTTGCGCAGGGGCGATACCGAGCCCGCTTTATTCTCTACTATTTTTCCGGCAACGAGCCCAGGGCTTTGAGCCCCTGGTTCAATCTCGACGTAAGCGCGCCCGAAATAAGCGTCGAGCTGAGCGCAGACCTGCTCTCGCCGAACAACGACCAGCGAAGCGACGATATCAGCATTTTCCAGGAAGCATCCGAGGAAAACCTGTGGAGCGCATCGATTATCGATGAGCTCGGCGGAGCGGTGAAATCATATGAGTTCCGGGGCGTACCGGATTTCGAGTTGGTATGGGATGGCCGAAACGAGCAGGGCGAGCTGGCTCCCGACGGCAGCTATCGCTATCGTATATCATCCACCGACCAGGCGGGCAATTCCACCTCGCTTATCAGCTCGGCATTCGCCCTCGACACATCCGACGCCGAAGTCCTGGTGAACGCCAGTCTCGATGCGTTCAGTCCCAACGGGGACCAGGTTCTTGAACTTCAGTCCTTTACCACCAGGGTGAACAATAATGACCAGGTGGCGAATTACGATTTCCGAATTATCAATTCTTCAGGGGATCAGGTGCGAAACATCAGCGGAAGCGGTCCTGTCCCGGAAAGCTTCAGCTGGGACGGACGCGATGACGATGGGCTTCTGGCTTCCGATGGGCAGTACCGGGGCCAAATAACCGTTGAGTTGAACAATCGGAGCATCGGCGAAGCATCCACCCGGAACTTTGTACTTGATACCAGGGCTCCGGTAATTTCCGCCGACAGCGAGTATCTGGTATTCAGTCCCAACGGTGACGGGAACCGGGATGCCCTGCGGATCACCCAGCGCGGAACCGGCGAGGCTCTTTATGAGGGCCGACTTCTGAGCGCCGATGGATCGCTGGTTGCGGAGTACTTCTGGAAGGACCGGCTCGAGAGCTTTTCATGGGACGGTCTCGATCAGTTCGGAAACCTCGCTGCCAACGGGATCTACCGATATGAGCTTCGGGTAAGTGATTCGGCGGGGAACCTCAGCGAGGCGACCATCGCGAATATCGAATTGGATAGCCGGAACACCTCGGTCTTCCTTACGGTAAGCGATACGGGCATCAGCCCCAATGGCGACGGTTTCAAGGATGAGCTTGAAATCGGTATGTATACCAACATCACCGACGGCATCGAGCGATGGACCCTGGGAATATATTCATCAGACGGATCGCTTGTGCGTGAACTCGGCGGTAACAGCATTGAAGCGGTGCGGACATTCATCTTTGACGGAACCGATGAAGCCGGAAATCTGCTTTCCGGCGAGTTTTTCGCACGCTTCGTAGTGAACTACACAAAGGGCGACGTTCCGGAAGCCACCAGCAGCAGTTTCCGGGTGGATACCCGGGGTCCGGTACTGAGCCGGGTTATCGCTCCTCTGCCGTTCGGTCCCGACGGAGACGGGCAGGCTGATGTGCTCAGCATCGACGTGAACGCCGACGATCCCGCCGGAGTTGCCGGATGGCGCTTCGGGATTTACGACCGGGTGGGCAATTTGTTCCATGAGTTCGCCTCCCAGGGGGCGCCGGAAGAGCGCCTGTTCTGGGATGGTCTCGCCGACAGCGGTGAGCGGGTGATCTCAGCCGAGGACTATCGCTACGAATTCGAAGCCATCGATAATCTTGGAAACACCAGTCTAGTAGAAGGGCTTATCCCAATCGATATTCTGGTCATTCGCGACGGAGATCGGTACAAGGTCCAGATTTCGAATATCGTATTCGAACCCAACAGCCCGAGGATCGTCCTCGGCGGTGTCTCCGATGTCGGGGTTCGCAACCAGCAAATCCTGGAGCGTCTGGTTCAGGTCTTCGACAAGTATCCTCAATACCGGATTATCATCGAGGGCCACGCGAATAATGTATCCGGAACCGAACGCGAAGAGGTAGAGGAGTTGCTGCCTCTGTCCGAGGGTCGCGCTCAGGCGGTGAAGGACCAGATGGTCGCCCTCGGCATGGATCCGGATCGAATAGATATCATCGGTCGGGGAGGTCGGTTCCCGCTGGTTCCGGTCTCTGACGGAGTAAACCGCAGGAGAAAACACAG
>CAWZYW010000360.1:0-3621 GCA_963966255.1 uncultured Salinispira sp.
CATCAAGGCCGGCGAGTTTCGATAGGCAGTCAACGAAAGCAGCATTGCCTTTTCCAGACATTCGGGCTTTACTGTTGGTATGGCTAACGCCGAAAACCTGGGGAGCGCTTTCGCTGTCATTCAGAGTTTTTTCACCCACCACCTCCTGCTGAGCATCGGGCTGCTGCTTCTCAGCGGCTATTTCCTCGCCATCCTGGTTGCAAAAATCAAGCTGCCGGAAGTCACCGGCTTTATCATTGCCGGAATTCTGCTCAGTGAGAACGTCCTGGGTTTTATCCCCCACCACGTAGCCTCGGAGATGTCTCTCGTCACCGAAGTGGCCCTGGGCCTCATCGCGCTGACCATCGGCGGCGAGTTCTACTGGGTCAAGCTCAAGACAATGGGCAGGGGCGTGGTGATCATCACCCTGATCCAGATAATGGCGGCCTTCGTCGCCACCAGCCTGGGACTCTGGCTGTTCCGGATGGAGCTGCCCTATGCCCTGCTGCTGGGAGCCATCTCAACCGCAACGGCCCCCGCAGCAACGGTGGCCATCGTCCAGAGCCTTAACGCCACCGGGAAGTTCGTGGATTACCTCTATGGAGTCGTAGCTCTGGATGACGCCGGTGCGGTGATTATGTTCGGGGTGATTTTCGCGGTGGTCAGCGCCGTCGCCGGCCCTCAGGCCGCCGAAGCCCTCGGCGAAGCCCATGCCAGCGGCACCCTGCTCATCATCGGCGAAGCACTGTTCGAAGTGCTCGCCAGCGTAGTCCTCGGCGGCCTGTCGGGCTTCCTTATCAGTTCCCTGGGCCGCCGCAAGCGCAAGCCTAACGAAATCATGATTATCACCCTGGGCGTGGTGTTCTTCACCATCGGTTTCGCCCTGGCCTTCCACCTGTCGCCCCTGCTTACCAACATGGCCGCCGGCGCGGTGATCATCAATATGGGGGCCCGGAACCACCGCATTTTCCACATCATCGAACCGCTGACGCCGCCGACCTACGCCTTGTTCTTCGTCCTTGCCGGTACCGAACTGAATCTCTCAGTGCTGGGGGATCCGAGGATTCTGTTGCTCGGTGTTGTCTACATCCTGTTCAGGGCCCTGGGAAAATACGGCGGAGTGATGCTGGGAGCGCGCATCGCCAAATCGCCGCCGGGCATCCAGCGATACCTGGGCCTGTGCATGATGCCCCAGGCTGGGGTCGCCATCGGCCTGACGCTGATGATTCAGGCATCCCCCTTCGGGGCCTATCTGCTGGAAAATAACCCGGCGGTCCTAGACGACATGCTCAACATCGTCCTGATTTCGGTGTTCTTCAACGAGATCACCGGCCCGCCGGTCTCGAAGTTCGCGCTGGTCAAGGGACTGGAGATGGAGGAATAACCATGGAACTCTTCGAAGTTCTCGAGAAACAGTGCTGCCGCATCGGACTGAGGGGAAAGAATAAACGGGACGTTCTCCGGGAACTGGCCACCCTGGCCTGCCGATCAAGCGCCCTGGATGAAAGCCGCGAGGATGAGGTGTTCGCTGCCCTGGAGGCCCGGGAAGGCCAGGGTTCCACCGGATTCGGCGGAGGCATCGCCATTCCCCACGCCCGGCTCAAAGGCATGGACCGGTTCGCCCTGGCCATCGGCGTCCACGAGGACGGAATCGATTTCGACGCCCTGGACAAAAAACGGGTCCGCCTGTTTTTTATCATCCTGGGTCCCGAAGAGCAGGTGAACGAGCACCTGAAACTCCTCGCGGCGGTTTCCCGGGCATTGACCAGGGGCTCGGCACAGAAGGAAATCCTGGCGGCCCAGGGGAACGAAGCGGTCTACGAAGCCTTCCTCAGGAACGTCGAAGCCCTGGGAGAGACCAGCCGGGAAAAACCTAAGTTGAAATTCTTCGCTCTGATCCTCTTCCTGGAAGAGTACGTCTACGAAATCCTCGAACTGTATCTGCAGAAGGGCATCGAAGGGGCAACGGTTCTGGACAGCTTCGGCATGGGAGAGTACATCAGCAACGTCCCTCTCTTCGCCACCTTCATCGGGTTTATGCAGGAAAAGAAAAACCATTCGAAGACCATTCTCGCCCTGATTCCCGAAAGTCTTGAGGCAGAACTTATCGAGGGCATCGAGGGAATCGTCGGGGACCTGGATAAGAAGCAGGGCGCGATGATCTTTTCCATGGACGTGGCCAATTACAAGGGTTCCATGAAAATGCTATAGGGGCGAAGCGGGGACGGGTTTCCGCCGGGTTATCTCCTGTGATGATTCCCAGGAAAGATCCGCCGGGTTTCCGGCTCTCCAGCGGTACGTACCGATCCATCCTGCTTTTGCTTCTATGGACGCTGAGAATCAGCGCCGCGGCTTCTGCTCAGATACAATTCCCCGCCGGGACGGGTGATTCTGATAATTTCCACATAGATGAGCTTCATTTCCACTCCCAGCCCATTCGGGACATCATACTGGCCATGGCGAAGTATGCCGGTCTATCCTTGCTCCCCGATGAGACCGTCAGCGGATCCGCAGAGTATTACTTCGCGGATATTCCTTTCGACCAGGCGCTCGACCGGATCATCAGTGATCAGAAACTGTACGTCAGGGAATATGCCGGAGTAACCCTGCTTTCGCGGATCATGGTCGAGAAGGATGCCAACGGAATAATCCGCATCGATGCGGAAGAGCTTTCTCCCCGGACCATCATCAACGCCCTGTCGCGGATCAGCGAAACACCCCTTCGCTGGGGACAGCTGCCGGAAACTCCCACCAGCTTTCACGGGGTCGCCGGGAACATCACTTCGGCGGTACGGGCACTGCTCGCCCCGTGGCCGGAATACGAAGTCGAAGATAACGACGGATACATCCTCATCAGCCGACGGGAAGACCCGGGTTTCAGCAGTCAGCGAATCCGCATTTCCCTTCGACAGGGAAGAGTATCCCTGGAGGCCTCGGGGCTTTCCGCGGCCGCGATCCTCGAGGCTCTGTTCCGGGACTGCGGCATGGCGTACTGCAATTACGCCGGTGACAGCGGTACAAGGCCGGAAATCGCCGTGGAGGATGTAGGCATCGGGGAACTGATCGCCCTTCTGACCGCAGCCGGCGACCTGGAATATCGGCTCCTTGGGAACGTGCACATCATATGGCGGCCATCCGCTGATCTCGACATCCCCGGCGAAGCGGAAGACTTTCGCTACGAGGCCAGGCACGTCGCCCCGGATCGGCTCATCGCCTCGCTGCCGTCGGGATCATCGAGGCAGGGCATTCGAATATCCGCCGATGGCCGGGCCATCGTCATCCGGAGGGAGCCTGACGCCGCACGGCAGCTGTTGAGCTATTTTGCCGCTGAGGACCGGCCGACCCGGGAGATCGAATATCACCTGCTCATTATCCAGCTCCAGGAAAATGCCCGGAGCAGATTCAGCGCGGGGGTGTCCATGGAAATGATGGATGCCGGTTCGGGAAGCGGAATCAGCGGTGACCTCAGGGAAGCATTGGGGATGAACTTCGACATTCTGAGCAATTTCGGCTATGCATTCGCCGCGGACCTGTCATGGGATCTCTCGCGCTCCCGGGCGGATATCGTTGCTGATACGTTTCTCCGGTGACGGGAAGCCCAGGAGGTGGTGCTGGACAATACTTCGACCTACCGGTATCGGG
>CAWZYW010000361.1:0-3620 GCA_963966255.1 uncultured Salinispira sp.
CTATGAGTATTTCTACAATGAAGTGAAGAAAATCGACGTCAGCCGCATCGGACCTTGGGATTTCCAGATCCAGAACGCCTGGGGAGACCAGGTTGAGCTCTATGCCAACGGCGAGAAGACGAAACAGCAGGCCTTCGACGGTTTTATTGCCGCCATGGCCGACATCCTTCCCAATGTGGAAGTGGTGATCGAAGACAACTAATCAATCTCCCTTCTCGGGGGCCAAAACCCCGGGAGGGCATTTTTTTTTGCGGAGAAAGCCCATGAGAGCTTCCGATACATTACCCGCCGGCAGGGTAAAAAAACGTTTTTTTTCCAACCGGAATAATAAGGGGTACCTTTTCATCCTGCCGTTTTTCCTGGTGATGCTGGCGTTTCAGCTGTATCCCCTGATCTACACTTTAAATCTGAGCTTCACTGCTCCGATAAATCTGTTCGAAAACGAATTCGTCGGCCTGGATAATTACAAACGCTTGTTTACCAATCCGATATTTTTTAAGTCCATATTCAACACCTGGTTCATCTGGTTGATGAATTTCATCCCTCAGCTGGTTTTCGCCCTTTTTCTCGCGGTCATTCTCTACGAATGGCGGGTGAAGGGGAAAGATGTGTTCAGGACCATGTATTTCCTGCCCAATCTGGTGACCGCTGCCTCGATCGGGGTGCTCTTCGCCGTGCTCCTGGACTGGCAGAACGGCACTATCAATCACATTCTCCTGACTCTCGGAGTGGTGGAGGAACCGATTTACTGGCTCCAGAAGCGGGGCGTCACTCAGGGAACGGTGTCGTTCATCCAATGGTGGCAGTGGTTCGGATATACGATGATCATCTTCATGGCCGGCCTGAGCTCAATAAATGACGAGCTCTATGAGGCCGCCCATATTGACGGCGCATCCAGGTTCCAGGTGTTCTTCCGGATCACCCTTCCTCTCCTCCGGCCGATAATGCTTTACGTGCTGATCACTTCGCTGATCGGCGGTCTGCAGATTTTCGACATCCCCCGGGTACTTACCGACGGACGCGGCGGACCGGATAACGCCATTACCACCATGGTGCTGTACCTCTACAATCAGGCCTTTAAAAACTTCAATGTGGGCTATGCAGCCGCGGTGGCTTATACCCTGTTCTTTATGATCCTTTTTTTCTCAATCTTCACCTTCCGCTTTATGTCCGGAAGGAATCGTTCGGGAGGTGATTCCCTATGATGTACCGACAAAGCCGGGCGGAAAAAATAGTCCTTTACGCATTCCTGATCGTGATGGCGCTTATATCCATCGTGCCGTTTTACATGATGGTCATAAACTCCACCCATACCAACGTGGAGATATCCCAGCGGGTATGGCTCAGGCCGGGCTCCGCCCTGCTGGACAACTATCGGATTATCCAGTCCAAGGTGAACATCTGGCAGGGTTTCGTGGCGAGTACCATAATCACCCTGCCTTCGGTGATCCTCTCGGCCTTCTTTTCAACCTTGACTGCCTACGGCTTCGCGAAATTTAATTTCAGGGGAAAGGAATTGCTTTTCTGGATCATTCTGGGAACCATGATGGTCCCCCAGCAACTCGGACTCATCGGGTATTATGATCTGCTGAGCAAAATCAGGCTGATAGACAGTTTCCTCCCCCTGATATTGCCGACTGCGGCCAATGCGGCCATGGTTTTCTTTATCAGGGCTTATATCGAATCCTCGATATCCGATTCCCTTATAGAAGCGGCGATCATCGACGGGGGCGGCGAGTGGTATATCTTCCGGCGGATCATCTTTCCACTGGCTATGCCGTCAATCGCCACCATGTCGATATTCACCTTTATCAATAAATGGAACGACCTTCTCACCCCCCTGGTTCTGCTGAACTCCGCGAAAAAGTTCCCCATGCCGGTGGTCGTGTCGAATATCCGCGGGCTCTATGAAACGAATTTCGGAGCGATTTACCTTGGGGTCACCATCTCGATCATCCCGATCCTCATTGTGTTGATCACGTTCAGCCGGTCCATCATCAAGGGGCTGACCATCGGGGCCGTCAAAGGATAGCGGCGATGCCCGCAACTCACGCATGCGAAGGAAGACACCAACATGAGTAAGAGCAGCAACATCAAAATCACCAATCCCGTCCTCCCGGGATTCCATCCCGATCCCTCGATCTGCCGGGTTGGCGATGACTTCTACATCGCCACCAGCAGCTTCGAGTACTATCCCGGCGTGCCCATTTATCATAGCCGGAATCTGGCGGACTGGAATCTGCTGAGCTATGCCCTGACAAGGGAGAGCCAGCTTGATATGCGGGGCAACCCCAAGTCCGGAGGGATCTGGGCACCGTGCCTGACCCACGATGGAGAGAAATTCCACCTGATATTCACCGATGTGAAGGATTGGACCGGCTCTTCTACCAGCCAGGGCGGAACCGACGGCTTCAAAGACGTTCATAATTACCTGGTTACCGCCGATGATCCCCGGGGGCCCTGGAGCGATCCGGTCTTCCTGAACTCCTCGGGATTCGACCCCTCAATGTTCCATGACGAGGATGGTCGGAAATGGCTGGTGAATGTTCTGTGGGATTACCGACCAGGACATAACAGCTTCGCCGGCATCGTGCTCCAGGAATACGATCCCGGCGAACAGCGTATGATCGGGCCGATAAAAAACATTTTCGCGGGAAGCGATCTGAAGCTGACCGAAGCTCCTCATCTGTACAAGCGCGGGGACTGGTATTACCTGCTCACCGCGGAAGGCGGCACCTCGTACAGCCATGCGGCGACTATGGCCCGGAGCCGAAGCATCGATGGTCCCTACGAACTTCATCCGGATATTCATTTGCTCACCGCGGTGGCTGACTTCGAAGAATTCCGCCGGAATTCGGGACGCAATCAGTATGCGGATTTCAAGGATAGCCTCCACCCGGGACTTCAGAAAGCGGGGCACGGGAGTATGGTTCCCCTGACCGAAGACGTCTGGGTGTTTGCCCATCTCTGCGGACGGCCGATCGACGACAGCGGCCGCTGTCCCCTGGGCAGGGAAACCGCCCTCCAGAAGCTCATGTGGAAGGACGACGGATGGCCGTATATCGAAGGAAGCGGCGCTCCATATGAAACTTCTTTTCCTGCGCCGGCGGGTTTTCCCCTGGTTACCGGCAGATGCGATGAAACCTGGAAGGAGGATTTCGATTCCGCACAGTGGGACCTGGATCTCAACAGCCTGCGGAGACCCGCCGACCGGGACTACGATATCAAAAGCCGGCCGGGCTGGCTGCGGCTCCACGGCCGGGAGTCGATGATGAGCCGTTTCGACCAAAGCATTCTGGTCCGCCGGGTAGCCCATTTTTCCTGGTCAGCCGAGACATGCATCGACTTCCAACCCGAGAGTTTTCAGCAGATGGCCGGTCTGCTGGTTCGTTATGACGAGACCTGTCAGACCCTTCTGCGGATCAGCGAGGACCGTGGCGCCCGACGCCTGGGGATTATCCACTTCGATCTCAATGTCATGGATATGCCTCTGGGTGAGAATGAAATAGAACTGAGACCGGGGCTGGTGTGGCTCGCCGTCGACACCCGACGCAGAAGCCTTCAGTTCCGCTACCGGCAGGAAGGTACGGATTGGAGACCCGTCGGGCCGGTATATGACG
>CAWZYW010000362.1:0-3612 GCA_963966255.1 uncultured Salinispira sp.
AAGGAGGATATATCTATGAAGAAGCTCATTACCGCATTGACTATTTTCGCACTCCTCGCCTCCATGGCTTTCGGCGCAGCCGGCAGTAAAGAGGGTGCCACGCAATACGTAACCATCGGAACCGGGGTCGTTACCGATAATTACTATCCGGTGGGCGGCGCTATCAACCGACTCCTGAATGCGAAAAGCGATGAATACGGCATACGATCGTCGGTAGAATCCACCGCGGGCAGCGTGTTTAATATCAACGCCGTCGTCGGAGGTGATCTGGAATTCGGTATCGCTCAGTCGGACCGGCAGTTCCAGGCCATTAACGGCATTGCAGAATGGGAACCCCTGGGTCCGCAGGATACCCTGCGATCAGTGTTTTCCCTTCATCCTGAATCAGTCACCCTCATCGCATCGGTGGAGAGCGGAATCGAAGGTATCGCGGATCTCGCCGGCAAACGGGTGAACATCGGAACCCCGGGATCGGGAAACCGCCAGAACGCCGTGGATGCCATCGAAGCCTTCGGACTGGACCTCTCTGATATGACCGTAGAACAGGTCGGCCCCGTCGAAGCTCCGGGTCTGCTCCAGGATGGTCGACTTGACGCATTCTTCTACACCGTCGGTCACCCGAACGGCGCGATCACCGAAGCAACCAGCGGACGGATTCCCGTGCGCATCGTCAGCATCTCGGGAGACCCCATCAGCGACCTGATTGCTGAAAAGCCGTATTACGGAGTCTCACGGATTCCCCAGGCCCTCTATCCTCAGGCAGCCAATAGCTCGGATGCGGCTACAATCGGCGTAGGTGCGACTCTGGTCAGCTCGACCGACGTGCCGGATGATGTTGTATATGCCGTGGTAAAAGAAGTGTTTGAAAACCTCGACGACTTCAAAGCCTTGCATCCCGCTCTCGGAGTATTGACCGTAGAGAGCATGCTTCAGGGCCTGTCCGCACCGCTTCATCCCGGCGCCCAGCGCTACTATGAAGAAGCTGGACTGATCGACCTTATCAACCCAGCCATTCTCAACTGATCGATCAACATTTTTTATTAGATTTTGATTCGTTCGCACGGCCCCGTTCGGGGTCGTGCGCTTTTCTCATTCCGGAGGGCTCACATGGAAAAGAGCGACAATAAGCAGAACAATACCGCGACTCCCGGAGAAAGCGGAGAGGAAACCACGGCGCAGCTCGAGGAAATCCTGCAGCAGGAAGCCGGAGTCACCCGGCTCTATCGGACCTTCGACCGCCATATGATAAAATTCGTCGCCCTGGCCTGGGCCCTGTTCCAGCTTTCGCTTCCGCGCTTCGTGGTGCTGGACAGCGTGTTTATCCGATCGATACATCTGGCCTTTGCCATGGCTCTGGTTTTCCTCGGGGTTCCGGCAACCAGGAAACGGAAAACCGATATAAAAGGTCTTCACTCATTGAAGCATACTCCGCTGATCGATTTCATCCTGGCCGCCGTCGGCGTGGTAGTCGCAACCTATATTGTCTGGAACTGGAATAATATCGCCGCAAGAATGGGAATTCCCACTACCCTGGATATCGTCATAGGCGTAATGCTGATCATCCTGCTCCTGGAGGCCTCCCGTCGGGGGATCGGCCTGCCGATGGTCATCATCGCTCTGCTGTTCAGCATGTACGGTTTTTTCGGCCGTTATATGCCGGGGGTATTCGCCTGGAGGGGCATAAGCCTGGGGCGATACCTGAGCCAGACGGTTCTTTCTTCCGAGGGAATTTACGGGATACCGCTGGACGTATCGGCGCGGACCGTATATTTGTTCGTTCTGTTCGGCGCGTTTCTGGAGAGATTCGGCGCAGGGCAGTTCTTCAATTCGGTCTCAATCTCACTGCTCGGCAAGTATAAGGGCGGCCCGGCCAAGGCCGCGGTGGTTTCCAGCGGATTCACCGGTCTGGTCAGCGGTTCGAGCATCGCCAACGTGGTGACCACCGGCACCTTCACAATCCCCCTGATGATGAAAATCGGATATCCGGGAAAAACCGCGGCTGCCACCGAAGTAGCGGCGAGCACCAACGGCCAGCTCATGCCCCCGATTATGGGCGCCGCGGCATTTATCATCGCGGAATACCTGGGCATCGGCTACCTGAACGTGGTGAAGGCCGCGATTATACCCGCAGTGGTCAGCTACATAGCCTTGTTCTATATCACCCACCTGGAGGCATCAAAGCTCGGAATCAAGGGCCTCCCGGCCCCGGACATCCCTTCCTTCGTCAAAACCATGAAGGAAGGATTCCATCATCTGATACCCCTGGTGATCCTGATATTCGAGCTCGCCGTAATGCGCCGAAGCCCGAACCTCGCGGTGTTCAACGCGATTCTGTATCTTCTCGCCATATATATCATCCGTGAAGTCTGGAAAAGCTCACGGGCTGGAATGAAACCGCTGGAAATCGCCCGGAATATCATCGTGGAAATTCGCGATGCCCTGATTCAGGGAAGTTTCAATATGATTCCCGTCGCCCTGGCTACCGCCACCGCCGGCATCATCGTCGGAATCGTAAACCTGGGAATCGGCAGCATGATCGTTCAGATCGTGGAAGTGATTTCACTTGGGAATATATTCCTGCTGCTTTTCTTCACCGCATTCTTCAGCCTGGTTATCGGCATGGGCCTGCCGACCACGGCGACCTACATCGTAATGGCATCCCTCACGGTTCCCATCATCACCAGGCTCGGTGGAGATATGGGGCTGGTGATCCCCGCGATCGCGGCTCACCTGTTCTGCTTCTATTTCGGCATTCTGGCCGACGATACCCCGCCGGTGGGTCTGGCGGCGTACGCGGCGGCGGCCATCGCGAAATCCGACCCGATCCAGACCGGTATCAAGGGATTTATCTACGATCTTCGTACCGCCTTAATCCCCTTTATGTTCGTGTTCAATCCGATGATATTGCTGGTCGGCGTGGATAATTGGGGAACGGGAATACTGATCTTTATCACCACGACCATCGGCACCCTGGCTTTTACCAATGCGGTGCAGGGCTGGGCGCTTGTGAAAAACGTATGGTACGAAATTCCGGTGTTTATGGCCGCGGCGTTTTTTCTTTACCTGCCGAACGTGGCGGCGAATCTGTTTCGCTGGGATTTGAACATGATCCCGTTGCTGTATTTGATCGGCATCGCCATCTATGCCGGGGCATTTATGCTTCAGAAGCTGCGGATGAACGTAAGCGCCGCCGGAGCGGCATGATGCCCGCTTTAGCCGCCAAATCGATTTAGCTTCATTACCCCGGGGGCCGCATTTCTTTGAATGCGGCTCCTTTTTATGTGTTTTTTTGTGTCAACTGCGGATGATGTAGAATTTATTCCTTGTGAATCGTCTATAGAGTAAAATATGGCACAGGCCAAAAGGAGAAAGACATGAAGTATATGCTGATGCTCTACGATGCGCCGGAGATCGATCCCAAATTGGAGGAAGAGGAATTTCCCCAGTGGATGGAGTACACGCAAAAGTTGAAGGAAGCCGGGGCGCTTCTCGGCGGCGAGGCCCTGGAAGGAATCGATACCGCCACCACCGTTCGGGGAAAAGCCGGGCAGGGCTATGATCTTATCGACGGCCCCTTCGCGGAAACCAAAGAAGTGCTATCCGGATTCTATA
>CAWZYW010000363.1:0-3609 GCA_963966255.1 uncultured Salinispira sp.
GACCAGGAGTGTCCGGGCCAGAGTGTCCGATGCCAGCACCAGTATGCCGCCGATAAGCGCTGCCGCGGGCAACAGGCCCCGGCCGTCGGCGCCGGCCACCCGGCGGGCCAGGTGGGGTACCAGAAGACCCACCCAGGAAATGATGCCGGCGATGCTGGTCATGGCCGCTACTCCGGCGGATGCCAGCAGCAGGAAGATCATCCGCTCAGCCGCCGGGCGGGCGCCCAGGGAAAAACCGCTGACGTCGTCCAGGCTCAGGATGTTCATCCTCCAACGGAAAATCAACAGCAGCGTCATGCTGATGAGCGATACGGCAGCGGGGACCGCCAGGGTTTGCCAGCGGGTATCGCCCAATCCGCCGAGCATCCAGAAGGTCAGCTCCTGAAGCTGGGATTCCGGATCGGCGACGTACTTCGCCAGGCCGATACCTGCGGTCATAAAGGCCGAAACCGCCAGGCCGGCGATCACCAGGCGGATGATCCATCCGCCAAACCGAATGGCCCGGGCCAGGGCGAAGGAGAGCAGCAGGCCCCCGGCGGCGAAGATAAGCGGCAGTATGTGGATGCCCCAGGCGGGGAAAAACAGAATGGCAAGGGCAGCCCCCAATGCGGCTCCCTGGCTGACACCCAGGAAGCCCGGTTCCACCAGGGGATTCCGAAGCAGCATCTGAAACACCGCACCGGACAGACCGAGGTTCAATCCCAGGAGCAGTGCCGCGAAAATCCGGGGAAGGCGAAGGCGCAAAAGGATGCGCATGGCCAGAGAATCGTCGGCCAGCAGCCCCGGTGCGGTGAATCCAGGCTCAGGATAACGGCCGATAAGCAGGGCCAGCAGGGTGAGAATCGCAGCCGAAGCCGCCAGGATTGCGATACTCCCCCTGATGCCTATCCGGCGGCGGGCTATGCGCCGGTCGTTATCGGACAAGCAGATCTCCGCTGATCCGCGGGGCGAGCTCGCGATCAAAGGTCTCTTCGTCTATGCCGTACAGTTCAGAGAAAAAATCGCGCAGAGAGCCTTCCATATCCGCTCCGAGACTGTTATCCAGGACGCCGGGATGTAATATGCGCACCAGCCACTCCGCTCCCAGGATCCAACGTGTGTCGGCCTGCATCCATGAATAGAAGTCCGCCGGGGCGGCATAGATCCTGCGGTTCGCCACCGCGTCGAGTTCCCCCCAGAGCGGAAGTGATTCCAGTGCCATCCGGTAGGGAACCCCGTCGCTGCGATAGGAAATCAGGAAAATATAATCGGGATTCCATGCGGCGATCTGCTCGAAACTCACCTCGGCCCATCCGCCCTCCAGGGCAGCTTCGCTTCCCAGGGGCTGGGCTCCCGCCAGGCGTATCTGGGTATTCTGAATCCATTCCCCGGGAGCCACAGAAAGGCGGGGCTCTTCGGGAGATCCGCTGACCTGAAGCAGCAATACCCGGGGAGAATCCGCGTCCGCGGGGGGCACCGCATCCTCAAGGGCGGCCTGCCTGGCATCGAACCAGGCGAGAATCTGTTCAGCCCGCTCATCCTGACCGAGCACCGAGCCTATCAGACGGATATCATCGTCAAAGTCTTCAGGGTTTTCCAGATCGAGATACTCCACCGGAATCCCGAGGGTTTCCAGCGGCGCTCCGAGGCTGTCGGCCAGATAGCGGCGCAGAAAAACCATATCGGGATTCGCCGCTGCCAGTTCCTCGGCCCCCGGGGATCTGCCCAGGCGGATCCGGTTTTCGTGGTCGGGATCCAGCAGCTCATAGAAGTCTCCCATTCCCTGGTCGGTAACGCCCACCGCCACCATTGCGTCCATGGCGCCGGGGAACATGCCCAGGACGCCGATGCTCTGGATCAGGCCCCGGCCGGCGCCGGCGATGCGCCGGGGGACGGCGGCGGTCTGGCCGGATCCGTCTGCAGAATCCGCGGCGGTTTCCGCAGACGGAGAGGCGAAGATCGGGCTCATGGAAAACACCAGCAGGAGGAGGGCGACGGCAAAGCGGGTAAAGCTACGGTGATTGGATAACATATATATCTCCTTCGGCCGCAAATCGACCGAGCGGGGCTGATTTGGCAAGCGGCGGGACTGGTCCGGCGGCTTGCCCGAGGGTAATATTATAGGGTGATGTCCGAATCAGCGAAAGAAGAATATGGCCCGCCACCGGCGGCCGGAGATCTGACCTGCATCGTGCTGGCCGCCGGATCTTCCAGCCGCATGGGCCGGCCCAAGCAACTGATGGATGCCGGCGGCATACCACTGTTCCGCCGGGTTCTCAATACGGTACTCACCCGCTTCCCCACCCCCTTATTGGTCCAGGGAGCGGCGGATCTCAGAGCGGCTCTTAAAGCCGACGCGTACCGGGGAGTTCACGTGGTAGATAATCCGCGCTGGGCGGAAGGTCAGCTGGGCTCCATGCAGGCGGGAATCCGGGCAGCACGATCCCTCCTGACCGGGGATCCCTCCGGAACCCTGCCGGAGCGCGTCCTGGTTGTGTTGGCGGACCTGCCGCTCTTGAAGGGCAAAACCATCGATGCATTCCTTGCCCTGGATGATTCGGGGCAGGCGGCCTATGCGAGCTGCCGGGGCCGCCGGGGGCATCCGGTACTCCTTGGTCCCGAGGCGATACGGATGCTCATGCTGGCCCATCCATCTGAACGCGCCATAAAAGTGGTTCACCCGCTGGAGCCCCTCGCGGTGGAAGTGGATGACCCGGGGATATACACCGACGTGGATACCCCGGAGGATTACACAGAACTTTTTGTCAGAAACTCGCTTGAGTAGCGAAGTCTCAAAGGTTGGCGCCGCCGGGATATACCAGTTTCACTTCCGCATCTCCGGGCAGAAATTCCCGGCGAAGCCCGTCGGCCAGATCGGGCCGGACTGAAATTAGCAGCCTGCTGCCGCTGTCCTGAGCCAGTCGGGGGACGAGCTTCGTCAGCAGCATGGCAAAACCCCGGCCTTCCATCTCCAGAGGTCCGACCTCGTCGATGATTACCGGAGATGCCCAGGATTCGCTTGCCTGCATGGCAAGGCGAAAGACTCCGGAATTAAAGGAAAAGCGCCGATAGGCGAACCATTCCCCATCTCCAGCGGCATCAACCTCGCCCGGGCTGTCGGATTCCCAAAGAAACGGCATGGCTTCTCCGGGGGCACCGCCGGCGAACAGCCTGGCATCGTAGCCGATGAAGCGGCCTTCAACAAAACGCTTCTCGCTGAGAATGCCGCTGGCCCGATTGCGGACCGCGTAATCACCAAGCCAGGTGCTTTTACCGCTGTCCCGCGTGCCGACGATGAGGCTTACCTGCATGAACTAATACCCCTTCCGCTCGCCTTTTTTGCCGGATTTGTTGCCATACTGCTTTCCGCCGCCACCGCCTTTGCCGGCTGCCTTCCCCGAACCCCGGCGATAGCTTTGAGCTCCCCGACCGTCGCGGGCGTATCCGCCGCTGCCTTTGCCACCTCCGCCGTCGGTGGTGGCGATAATCGGTCGCCCGCGGAAATGGAATTCGCTGAGCTTGGCCAGCACCAGTTCGCCGTAATTCCGGTCGATCATCACCTGGCTGTAGCGCTCTTCGATATTGATTTTTCCGATTTCGATGTCCCGCATCCTGGTGCTCTCATTGACC
>CAWZYW010000364.1:0-3602 GCA_963966255.1 uncultured Salinispira sp.
GGTGCCCGTTTCCATGATTTTTTCCTGGCTCGCATTTTCGATATCGGGGATTCCCGTAATCCGGCCTTCCCACATCACCGCCACGCGATCGCTCATTCTCAGGATCTCCGGCAACTCCGAGGAGATCATGATGATGGACTTGCCCATCCCCGCCAGCTCGTTCATGAGATGGTAGATCTCGCTCTTGGCTCCGACGTCGATACCCCTGGTGGGTTCGTCGAAAATCAATATTTCGCTGTCCCTGATCAGCCACTTGGCCAGGACGACCTTCTGTTGATTTCCTCCGGAGAGGTTCCGGATAAGCTGGAAAATGGACGGGGTTTTTATCTTCAATTTCCCGACGTAGTCCTCGGCCTTTTCGGCTAGGAGCTTCCGGGGGACGAAGGGATGTTTGCTGAACAGGTTATACGAAGACAACATCATGTTGTCCCGGACATCCAGGTTGATCGCCAATCCGTATCGTTTGCGGTCCTCGGAAAGATATCCGATGCCCTTGGCGACCGCATCCCGCGGGTCGCTGATTTTTACCGGCGAACCGTTGAGCTCCACATAACCGGAGTCTATCGGGTCGGCCCCGAAAATCACCCGCGCGGTTTCGGTGCGCCCGGCGCCGATGAGGCCGGCGAAACCCAGGATTTCCCCGCGGTGGAGGTCGAAGTTTATATCCCGGACCTGGGGTCCGGCATTGACGTTCTTCAAGCTCAGGGCCACCGGGGCTCCGGGCTTCACGGTACTGGCTGCCTTGGGTTCCTCGTAGATCGCCCGACCGACCATCATGTTTATAATGTCCTGCTTGCTGATCTCGGACGTATCATTGGTTCCCACCACTTCGCCGTCGCGTATGACCGTAGTGCGGTTCGAAATCTGGTGGATTTCCTCAAGACGGTGCGAGATGTATATCATCGACACGCCCTTGGACTGGAGGTCCCTCATGATTGAGAACAGGTCGTTGATCTCACGCTCGGTGAGAGCGGCACTGGGTTCGTCGAGGATGAGGACTTTGAGGTTGTGGGAAACAGCTTTGGCGATTTCGACCATCTGCTGTTTGCCGACGGTGAGATTCCCCAGGCGTTCCCGGGGGTCGATGTTCATATTCAACCGGGAGAAGAGTTCCTCGGCCCGGCGGTTCTGCTCCCGCTTGTCGAGAAACAATCCGCCGGATTTCATGGACTCCCGTCCGATAAAGATGTTGTCAGCCACCGACAGGTGATCCATCATGTTCAGTTCCTGATGGATTATGCCCAGGCCCAGGTCCATGGCATGCTTGGGATTGCGGGGGTTGTAGTATTCACCCAGATAGCGGATTTCGCCGTGGTCTTTCTGATATATTCCGGTGAGAATTTTCATGAGGGTGGATTTGCCCGCGCCATTTTCGCCGACCAGGGCGAGGACTTCGGACTCCCGGAGATCAAGGGATACGCTTTTGAGTGCGTGGACGCCGGAAAACTTCTTGTCGATTTGGTTCATGTCCAGGACGACATTGCTCAATTTCACTCTCCGTTCTCTTTCGATTGGAGAATTATCCCCCCGGAATTCGGATCCCGAAATTGAGGTTCTTCTGGACTTTGTTGAAATTATTCCGGTTTAATCAGTTTTCCCGATGGAATCAGGGTTGGGGAAAGGGAAAAAGGAGCTCCTGGAATTCACGTCGGAACATGTTCTCGGCATTGATCAGTACGGCACCGGTATCGATGAAACTCTCTACCCGCCGGCCCAGCAAATGTTCAACGGCGGTTTTGACCGCCAGATACCCCATGTTATACGGGCGCTGAACCACCGTCGCCTTGAGGATTCCCCGCTCGATATAGGTCAGTTCCCGGGCGGCGCTGTCGAATCCCACGACGAGCACCGAATCCTTCGTTCCGCGCTCTTCCACAGCCCTGGCGACTCCCAGGCTCGCAGCCTCGTTCAAGGCGACAATTCCCCCGAGGCGGGGATTGTCCAGGAGTTCCATCGTGATTTCGTAGGCCAGTTGCTCGTTCACGTCGCAATACCAGGTACCGATCACGTTTTCATCGGCAAGGCTTTCACGTACCCCTTCTTCCCTGTCGATGGCGGTCGCGGTCCCGCGGCTGTGGCTCATAATGGCGATTTCCTTACGGTCGTTCGAACGCATCAGTCGGCGCATTTCAGCGCCAGCCAGTACCCCTGCGGCATGATTGTCAGTCGCGATAAATGAGAGTGGCACGTCTGAGTTCACCCCCGAGTCGAAGGTAATGACGGGAATGTCCGCATCCTCGCTCCGGACCATAGATTCGCTCAGGAGATCGAAATCTCCGGCTGCCAGGAGTATGGCCGGAGGCCTTTGGGCGATGATATTCTCGAGAATGCGCTGCTGCTGAATTACCTCACTTTCATGACGCGGACCCGAGAACTCCACTTCTACGCCGAATTCCACAGCAGCATCCCGGATGCCCCGTTGCGCCACGTCCCAGAACGCCATCGGGATCTGCTCATTGGACTTCAGCACGACCTGTATCGGCGCATCGAGTTCGATCTCCCGTCCCTGCTGAACCCGATCCTGAATCCCGAGGGTGAAGTAGAGTATGACCGAGCTGATAGCCCCGAGTATGAGTATGTACCAGAATCTCATTCGAGCCCTCCCTGTTCACCGTCTTCTCCCCTGCCCGGCGGGTTGAGGGGAAATCGGATGGTGACCTCGCTCCCCTGGTCCGCACCGCTGGCCCCCACGACTCCGTATCCCGATCCGTAATACAGGCGAATTCGTTCATGGACGTTTTTGATCCCGGTGCCGAATTCCGGAGTGCGACGCGTGCCCATATTTCCGCCACTATGCCGATTATCCGCCGGTTCCCCGTCGCGATGATCGACGGGATTGCCCGATATGAGCCAATGATTGAGCTTGGCCAGCTGTTCCCCTGGGATGCCCCGGCCGTTGTCCTTCACGCTGAGGACGATCGTGTCCCCCTCGAGCCCCCCGCGAATTTCGATAAGACCTTTCCGGTCGACTTCTTTGATCCCGTGATATATGGCGTTCTCCACGATGGGTTGAAGGGTGATTTTGAGGCAGCTCTCATCGAAGAGGTCGGGATCGAGCTCGATGGAATACTCGAATTTCTCCCGATATCGCATCTTCTGTATCTTCAGGTAGGATTCGACATGCTCCAACTCATCCCTGATTAGGATGAACTCCTTGCCCTTGCTGATGCCGATGCGAAAAAGTTTTGAGAGGGCGGATGTCATTTTAATTGCCGATTCGTTATCCCCCATCTCCGACATCCATATGATGGAATCCAGAGTGTTGTAGAGGAAGTGTGGATTGATCTGCGCCTGCAGGGCCCGAAGGTCGCTTTTGCGCTTTAGCTCCTGTTCCTGCTCATTGAGTGTCATCAGCTCCCGTATCCGCCCAACCATGACATCGTATTCCCGGGCCAGTTCCCGAATCTCATGCGGACCGCGGATCTCGCCAACCATATTGAAAACACCGCTGTCCACCGACTTCATCACTCCCTGAAGAGCCGTCACCGGTCGGGTGATTCCCCGGGATATCATCGCTGACAGCAAACCGATTATCAGGAAGAGCCCCAGCCCCGCCAGGGAGAGCACCAGCCGGGTATAGGTCCACTCTGCCGTGATATCGC
>CAWZYW010000365.1:0-3599 GCA_963966255.1 uncultured Salinispira sp.
GCCCCGACCCCCGAACTGGTCAGCCGCCCGGCGCTGACTCCCCGGGCGATGAGGGCCTCACGGATCGCTTCCGCCCTGGCGGTGCTCAAGGGGATGAGGACCTGCTCCTGTTCGGTGCGGCCCCGGATGGGGTCGTTCCAGTAAATCTGCACCGCGTGGCCCTGGACCCCGATGCGGTAGCTGGGGAAGCGATTGAGGATTTCCGCCAGCCGGTCAAGGGTCTGAAGGTTTCGCTCCCTCTGGGCCGGGGGCACATCGACGTAGTTCGCCGAGAAGGGCAGGAAGGTGATGGCCGAGATCCGGATCTTGATCTGGTCCCCGTCGCGGTAGACCAGGATATCGACCGGTATGCTCGCTCCGACGGTGCTGATATTGCCCAGCGCGTCCCACATGCGCAGTTCGATGCGGTACTCCTCGGCGCTCTCTACGGTTTCGCCCTTGCTGTTGGTGCCGTCCCAGGTAAAGGATTCGGGAGGGGCTCCCGGAGCGCTGTAGATCTCGAAGAGGCTTCCGCGGCTGTTATATAGGGCAAACTGGTAGGCTACGATATCGTCGCGGTTTTCCGCCGCCAGCGTTACGGTAACGGTGTCGTTGATGCCGTCGCCGTCGGGGGAGAAGTACCCCTCCGGAACGAGGATCCGGGCCCGGGGGCCTTCGCGCCACAGGAGGAATTCCGAGGAACTGGCTGTGAGCCAGGTGCCGTCTTCATAGGTTACGATCAGGCGGCCGTAATACCAGCCGTCGGCCACCGGCCGGCCGCTGGGGCTGTTGCCGTCCCAGGTAAAGGAGCCGGGAACCAGGCTGTTGCCCCGGAGCTTGAAGATTTCCGAATGTCCTTCGCTGAGCAGGATGAGTTCCCATGATGCGAATCCTTCGACGGTGGGCACCGATGCGTAGAACTCCAGCACGTCGCGGTATCCGTCGCCGTTGGGCGAGAAGGCTTTGCTGGTCACTTGAAGAATGGGGTTTTCGTAGACGAAGGCCACCTGATCCTGGGCGACTTCGACGCTGACTCCCGGGCTGACGCTCTGGTCAGGGGTCTGGGCGGTGACCGGCGCGGGAATCATCTCCTCCGCGAAGGTCTCATCCGTTACCACGTCGGCGGTGCGGCAGGCACCCAGGCCGATAACGGCAATGGCCGCTGCGATAAGCAGCGAAACTCGTCGGGACATACGTCCTCCTACTGCCACCGTCGAATACCGGGCATTCCAGGGCCCGAATATCCGCCGGTGCGCGGAATTTTATCCGCTCGATGAAAGACATCAATCTTGAAATTTCGTTACATCGATAAAAAATATTTCCAGCGGGTCGAAGTACGCCTGCCGCGCCCTTTGCATTCGGCGGTGATTCCTGTTACCAATAGAACATGAAACCCGTATACACCTGGTTGCTGTTCGACGCCGACCACACCATCCTCGATTTCGATGCCGCCGAAGCCCACGCCCTGGAGGCGGTGTGCACCGAGCTGGCCGGAGAGTTCCGCAGCGAATGGGTGGAGGCGTATCACCGGATCAACAAGGGACTGTGGGCCCTTCTCGAGAAAGGCGAAATCTCCAGCGCAGAGCTGCGGGTAAAGCGCTTTGCCGATTTCCAGGCTGAGATAGGCATTGAAGGGGATTCGGCGGTTTTCAGTACCCGCTACCTGCATCACCTGCAGGAAGGCAACTACGTCATTCCCGGAGCCCGGGAATTATTAGAGTCTCTGGCCCCCGATTTCCGGATGGCGGTGATCACCAACGGCATCCGGGATACCCAGAAGCGCCGCTTCGAAGTGACGGGACTGGGACCCTTTTTCGAGCACATCATCATTTCCGAGGATGCCGGGGTCCCCAAACCCCATACCGGGTTCTTCGATTATGCCTTCGAGCGCATGGGCGATCATCGCCGGGAGACCATGCTGGTCATCGGCGACAGTCTTTCCAGCGATATCAAAGGGGCCAACAACGCGGGCATCCCCTGCTGCTGGTACAATCCCCATGGGAAAGAGGCCGGCGACCTCGCCGCTCCCGACTTCGTCATCAGCGAACTTTCCGATCTTGAGGGCATTGTCTACCGGGATTAGGAAATCTTCATGGAGAACTGTTCGAGGACGCAGAGCTCACGGAAACCCAGTCGCTTGAGAATCGGCGCGGAGGTATCTTCCAGGGCCTGGACCAGCAGCTGTTGTTTTCCCTGTGCCCGGGCAATATTCTGCCTCGCGAGGATCGTCGCCCGGTAGATTCCCTTCCCCCTGAATGCCGGATCGGTGGCCCCCCCGCCGAGACGGATAACCGGCAGATCATCGTACAGCTCAAGGGCCGAAAACGCCGCCGGCACGCCATCGTAGAACGCGATGCATACCCGGCGGGGATGGGGGCTGCCGTCGTCGCTTTGGGTGAGCCTGGCAAGGCCCTGTTTTGTGTTCCCCTCGGGGAAGCCCCATGCCCGGTCGATCATGGCGGCAATATCGTCGGTCATATCGGCCAGCATCATTTCCCGCACTTCGATCCTCGGATCGATGTCGATCTCCAGTTTCCCTTCGACGGGGAATGCCAGGCCGAGATAGCGCTTCCCCGGCTCAGCCTTCCTTCCGGCGAGGTATGTTCGCAAGGAAGCGGGGGTGCTGCGGGGACTGAGGATTACCCCGAAAGCATCCTTGCCGTGGGAGCGAAAGTACTCAATGACCTGGTCGAAAATCGCCGGTAGTCCCGCATCGTTTGCCCGGATCATCGCGATGATGTCCCGTTCGACTGAGGGAAATGACGGATCCATCTTAGTCCGGTAGGTACCGCAGTCCCTGATTTCCAGACCGTCGGGAAATACGCGCACCGGGTAGGTAAGGGTCAGTTCCAGATAGGTGATCAGCTCTTCATCGGTCATCGCGACTCCTCGAGAAGAAGTATAGTTGATTTTACCCGGCCGGATATCACTTTCTGAGGGGATCACAAAGGGCTTTGTGATACCCGCTACGCCAGCCCGCGCCTCGAATTTGCCGATCGGCGGATCTCAGTACTATAGTATACAGGTGTGGAACGCCCTGACAGGGAGGTGATCCGATGTCCATCCAGTACGAACTGCTCGAACGTCAGATGCTGCGGATCATCATCATTATCTTTGTCGTTTTTAATATATTAGGTTTTGCGGTCGCTTTTTCCCAGAATCCGGCCCGGGGGCTGGCGGTAAACCTGGTTTCAGCGTTTATTCAAATTGCGGCACTGATGCTTAACGAGTATCGCCGCAGCGAGAGCGGGGCGCTGCTGCTTTCCCTGTCCTTACTGTATACCGGCCTTCTGACGGCGCTGTCCACGGACCTGGCGAACCTCAACAACAATCCCATGATCCCGGTGGCAATGGCATCGATTTTCGCCGGTGCCTTTTCCTACCATCCCCGGCGCACCCTGGCGGTCAACATCCTGGCTTTCTCGGTACCCCTGCTGGTTATGGTGGCCAATCGGGTCGAATGGCTCCCGGTGGATTTCCCGGGCAGTCAGGCGAACATCGAAATCGGGCAAGTGATGATTTACGTCATGTTCGTGATCCCGTCGGTGCTGATCTCCCTGATGAACCGCCGCCGGCTTCAGATGCAGCAGCAGATCCAGGCCAGCACCCGCAGGCTTATC
>CAWZYW010000366.1:0-3591 GCA_963966255.1 uncultured Salinispira sp.
TAGTTATACTCGGGGGTGCTGTCCAATGCGAAGTCTGGTGAAACCGCATTGCTTCCGTCGCGGATACGGCTCAACGCAGAAAGGATCCCGGAGGAATACATGGGCACCGGCTCGGGAATGCGGCGGGCCTGACGTCCGGTCACGGGTTCATCTCCGGTAATACCGTCGTTTCGGATTTCCGCCAGACCATCAAACAAGCCCGGGGTCGCATTGCCCGATTCTTCGGCGACGGGAACTTCGGCGATCCGCGGCGCTTCGGCGGGAGCTACTTCCTCCGCTGCCTCTGAAGCTTGCTGTTCCGGCTCTTCGATGGGAACTTCTGACACTCGCGCTTCATCTTCGAGCACCGGTTCTTCCCGGAATAAATCGTCAATAGCCGGGGCTTCGAGTTCCTCGACGATGAAGAATCCGTCGTCGGTACCGATATCCCGGGGTTCATCACTCACCGGGGTTTCAATAAACCCTCCATCCTCATCTTCGACCGCAGAATCCTCTGCCTCCCCATCGTCGGCGTCCCGGCGGGGCTGCAGCAGGGGATTGGCTACCTCCGGCACCTCCGCGCCCGGATTGAATACAAAATCATTCGGGTCGGAGAATTCGGCTTCGGGGTTAACCTCGGGGTCGGAGCTGAAGGGAAGATCCTGATTCGCCGCCACCGACGTGAGCCCGGGTACGCTGACCGGGCTCGCCACCAGGCTGATGGCGTTGCTCTGGGTAACGCCCAGGGCCGAAGATGCCTCGTCTGAGAGAATCATGAACAGACCCGGTTCGCTGATGCCCGAGACGATGATCACCTCGATGGTCGCCCCGGTAGACGGGTTGCGCACTTCAACCAGCGAATTGCGGGGGAAGCTGTTGCTCGCCGCGTAGTATCCCTCGCTGGGGAACTCGCCGCTCCTGCCGCGGACGGCGATACCCTCATATACCTGCTGGGCGATCATGGGCAGCCCCATCTGGATAAGTATCAGAAGAATCGCAATCGTTTTTTTCATGGTCATATCCCCTAAAACAGCTCGGCACCGGAAAGCCGGTTCATCAGGATCCGGGAGGCTTCGAATCCGTTCACCGGCATGGCATCGTCGCGCCGGTATTGGATAGTCTCGCTGGCAATCTGCTCCATATCGCTTCGCAGCCGGAAGACTTCGCATTCCAGGCTCTCGAGCTGAAGGTCATCCTCCGAAACGCCTGAGAAGCGCAATCGCAGGTATATCAACATTTCCGCTCCGCCGTTCAATGCCAGCAAGCGCCGTCGGGCCAGGTTGCCCTCCTGTTCCAGACCTCCGGGAGCCGCCTCCGGATCGGTAATCACCAGCCCCGGCGCGTTGAACACGATATGCCCCTGGTCAAACAGTACGTCCATGATCCCCGATTCCACATCGATGCTGGTTTCCAGCACATAATCGCTGGAAATGAGATCTTCCGGCGCATCGAGAACGAGATCGTAGCTGACCATGACGGTCTTCGCCCAGGCGCTTGCCGCCAGGGCCGAGAGCAGGATAAAAAATGCCACGCGGCGGATGGTTCCGGTCATTTTGATACTCCTCCTCTTTCAGTGTCGGCATTTGCCCCCCGGAATAAAGCCAATGTTGCGTCGACACCGGGGAAGTGATAGGGTCAGAGGATTATGGATCTGTTCGTCCTGCAATGTCTCACCGGGAAAGAAGACCGGGTTCGCACCCGAATTCACCAGAATACCGGCAGCGATGCGCCGCTCATCCACATCCCGCGGCGCCGTATGCGAATCCGCCGGGCCGGCAGGATGCTCGATGAGGAATACCTGCTTTTTCCCGGTTATCTCTTTATCGAAGCCGATGAAATTTCCGCGAAATTGCTGGCGGTCATCAGGAACATCCCCGAGGCCATGAAATTTCTTCCGGAGAATCAGCGGGTGCTCCCTCTGGGCCTTGCGGAGCGGGAACTGATGGCTACCCTGCTCTATCAGGGTGAGGTCATCGGCGACTCGGCGGTTCGCTTCGATGATATGCAGCGAATTTCGGTAATCCGCGGCCCCCTGAAGGGTCTCGAAGGTCATATCGTAAAGGTGAATCGGCGGAAAGGCCGGGCCAAGGTCCGTCTGGACCTGTACGACAGGAAATTCGAAGTGGATTTCAGTTTTTTTGACCTGGAAAAGGCCCGGGACGCCGAGAATAATTAGAAGCCCCGGAACAATCATTACATGAGGAGCTGAGCAAGCCCGTGAATCAAAGCGATTCGAGCAAAACATCCACTCCCAAGACTTCAAAACTGTATATCATCGGTGCGGGATTCGCCGGACGGAGCCTGGCCCGGGAAATCAGACGTAAAGGCATCTACGGCGAGGTCGCTGCGTTTCTGGACGATGATCCGGGAAAAATCGGCAGCCATGTCGAGGGCAGCCCGGTTCTGGGTCCCATCGACGATGTGGCCGCCCTGCTGCAGCCCCGGGGTATCGACCTGGCGATTATCGCCATGCCGTCGGCGAGCCGCGAGCGGCTCCGGGAGATATACCTGCTGCTGACCAGGCAGAATTTCAGCAGTATCAAAATTCTGCCGGACATGGGTCAGGTCATCGAAGGTTCCGCCCACCTTGTCCAGACCCGGGAAATCGATCCCCAGGACCTCCTGCTGCGAAAGCCGGTGAACATCGGCCTGAAGGAAAGCATCTCATATCTGCGGGGAAAGAGGGTGCTCATCACCGGTGCCGGGGGCAGCATCGGCAGCGAATTGTCGCGGCAGCTGCTTCACGGAGGCGCCAGCCGGCTCTATGTGTTCGGTCACGGTGAGAACAGCATCTACGAGATCGACCGGGAATTGCGTCTGCTCCAGCAGGAGGGCGTCGGGGAACGGGCCACCATCGTCCCCATCATCGGCGAGCTCCAGGACCCGAATTATATGGATTTTATCCTGCCCCGGATCAGGCCCGACGTGATTTTCCACACCGCCGCCTACAAGCACGTTCCCATGATGGAACACAATCCGGTGATGGCGGTGAAAAATAACGTATTCGGTACCCGGAATATTCTGAAGGGCATGCAAACCCTGGACGAAAGCCGCCTGGTGCTCATCTCGACCGACAAGGTGGTCCAGCCCGCAAGCGTCTATGGAGCCAGCAAACGCCTGGCCGAAGAACTGGTGCTGGCCGCCCGGCACCCCAGCAATGCCTATATGGTGGTGCGCTTCGGAAACGTCCTGGGTTCCCGAGGCAGCATCGTTCCGCTTTTCAAACAGCAGATCCTCAACGGCGGGCCGGTAACCCTTACCCACCCGGATATGCGCCGGTTTTTCATGACCATCCCCGAGGCGGCCAGCCTGGTTCTCAAGGCAGGGGGCGTGGGCGAAACCGGGAACCTGTACACCCTTGAGATGGGTGAACCGGTGATTATCCGCGAGCTTGCGGAACAGATGATCCGGTTTTACGGACTGGAACCCGGCTCGGACATCGGCCTTGATTACATCGGCATCCGCCCCGGTGAAAAACTTGAGGAGAGCCTCCACGATACCGGGGAGGTAACCGCCGAAACCGCATTCCCGGGGATCCGTCGTATTGCCGAAAAGCCCCGCTCCGTTGATATCTGTCTCTTATACACATCTCCGAGCCCACGAGACCGAGGC
>CAWZYW010000367.1:0-3582 GCA_963966255.1 uncultured Salinispira sp.
GTGGTTTAAATAAAACAAGGGCTGTCTGAGTTAGTTCTCAGACAGCCCCTTTTTTGACTATACTACTAAAGAATGAAACCTCCCTCGCTTGGCGCGAAACACCGAGAAGTGCTCCACAGTTTTGAACTCTTCAAGTCCCTGCCGGACGAGACCTTCAGTGAATTATGCGCCAATCTGGCCCTCAGGCGCGAACCCAAGGGAAGCGTGATATTCCATGAGGGTGATAATTCGACGGGCATGTACCTCCTCATCGACGGCAGCCTGGAAATTTTCCGCTCGTCGGGAAACGGGGAATACCGCATCGCGGAGATCCGGGCCCCGAATATTATCGGTGAGCTGGCGTATTTCACCGGCTCGGCGCGCAATGCCGGCGGAAGAGCCACAAAAAGTATTCTGCTCGCCGAAATTTCCGTCCCCTTCCTGATGCTGCTGGCAGATCACGATGCAATTGCTGTACAGCGATTTTTTCATGAAGTCAGCGGTCGTCTGATCGAAAGCAACCTGCACCGGATGCTCCAGCAAAGCCTCGGAATCGTTGAAGCCTCGCTCATCAGGCGAATTGCGGATACCGTGGAAATCCGGGAGGTACCAAAAGGCGCCATGGTGATCGATCCGGATCTTCCCGCGGAAGAAATGGCACTCCTTCTGGACGGCCGCCTGATCGTGCGCAATGGATTGCAGGGTGCCGAACCAAATCAGCTGATAGCCCGAATATTCCCCGGAGAAACAATTGGAGAAACCGGTCTGCTCCAGAAGGATCATCGAAGAAACGCCGCCGTGCTTGCCCAGAGAGCCTCACGCCTGGCGGTCATCCGCCTAGATGTTTTTGAATCAATATTAATCAAGCACCCCGAGGTGCTGATCAATCTAATCAGGACAATCATCGACCGGCAAAATGCTATGAAGGATGTCACGGCATCCGCGAAAAAACACCTTCAGCAAAATACGATTGCGATTCTCCAGGATTCAGATGCCGACCTCAAACCATTGTTGAAATCAATTGATGCCCTGGATTCCACCCGGCTTATAGACGGGCCGGAAATTGTCCGGCATTTCCACAGCAGGGAAATGCTCCAACTCAGCGACGCCAGTCCATTGGAAGCCCTGATGGACGCGTGGATCCATCATGAGGAAAACCTCTCGGGGCAGCTTTTCCTGGTTGCTGACCGGAGCGGTCCCGGCTGGACCCGTTTCGCCCAGAATATCAGCGACTCGCGGTATGTATTCAGCAGATACGGTTCGGATAAACCTTTGGGAAAAGGCCGTTTCAGGGTCATCCATCATCGGGAAGGCAACAGCGCCGGCTCGGCAAGTTTGCCGCCCATAGTGGATGTGCAAAATACCGCGTCAGTAGAGAGAACCGCGAGACTTCTCACGGGCCGGGGAATCGGTCTGGTGCTCAGCGGCGGAGGCGCACGGGGATTCGCTCACATCGGGGTGCTGAGAGCACTGGAAAAGGCCGGAATCAAACTCGACAGTCTCGGCGGCACCAGCATGGGCGCCCTGGTAGCCGCTGCATACGCGATATATGGAGATATCGATTCTGTTGAAGAAATCACTGCCCGGTTCAGCCGACGCCGGAAAATCCTGGACTGGACCATACCGGTCTCCTCACTGACCTCCAGCCACAAAGTGGGAAGGGTTCTGAGGGCGATCCTCGGCGATTGGCGATTTGAGGATCTGGAATTTCCGCTATTCGTGGTTGCCAGCGACCTCGCCCATTTCAAGGAAGTTGTCTTCACCCGCGGTCCGCTCTATGATGCAGTGAGAGCCAGCGGTTCCATTCCGGGCATTTTCTATCCGGTTATCCGCGAGGGAATGACCCTGGTGGACGGCGGCGTGTTGAATAACCTGCCTATCGATATAATGAGGCGACGCATCGGAGGCGGTTCGGTAATCGCATCGGATGTCGGCTTGATAAACCGGCATATACCGAGAAGTTACCGCGCCGGCGAAAAGGACGGCATGTCGGGTCTGCTCCAACTTCTGGGAAGGCACTTCAGTCGTCCCGGTGAACCCCGCCCTCCGGCCCTCGCCGATCTCTTTATGCAGACCTTCGAAGTAAACACCGGCAGGCGCATCCAGGAACGGGGAATACGCCCGGACCACAACTTATCGATCGACGTATCTGCCTATGATCCGATGGATTTCAATGCCTACCGTTCACTCATCCGCGAAGGATATGAGCAGGCTTCCCGTCAGCTGGAAGCACTCACAGACGGCAAAACCGCCACCGCCCATTGCGATCCGCAGGTGTAATAAACCACAGGCAAAAAAAGAGGCCGCCCGGGAATCCCCGGGCGACCGAACACAAAACCTTACAGGAGGTGCGGACTGCCGCGGCCAACGGCCGGCGGCAAGCCGCATTGCTATGGCTATAGCTTTCGCTTACACGTCGTAGTAGAGCTCAAACTCCACGGGGGTGGGCTGGAGCTTCTGTATCTCCACTTCTTCCTGAAGACGGTAATCGGTGTAGGCTTCGATGAAACCTTCGTCGAATACGTCGCCGGCCTTCAGCCAGCCATTGTCGGCCAGCATTTCTTTTATGGCCTCTTCCTGGGTGGAACAGGTGGAGGGGATCGCCGCCGCTTCTTCGGCGGGCAGGTCGTAGATGTTCTTGTCCAGAGCAGCACCCGGATCGATTTTGTTCTTGATACCGTCGATCATCGCCATGGTCATGGCGGCGAAGTTCAGGTAGGGACTACCGGAGCTGTCTCCGCAGCGGAACTCGAAGCGCCGGGCCTTGTCGCCGGTTACGTAGGGAACCCGGACGGCGGCGGAGCGGTTGGTGGCCGAATATGCCAGCTTCACCGGAGCCTCATAGCCGGGAACCAGCCGCTTGTAGCTGTTTCCGGTGGGATTGGTGAAAGCCTGGATGGCCCGGCCGTGCTTCAGCAGTCCGCCGATGGCGTAGAGGGCGGTTTCCGACAGGTTCGCGTACTCGTCACCGGCGAAGGTATTCACACCGTCTTTCCAGATGGAAGTGTGGACGTGCATACCGGAGCCGTTGTCCCCGAACATGGGCTTGGGCATAAACGTTGCGGTCTTTCCGTACTGATAGGCGGTGTTTTTCACCGCGTACTTGTACTTATGCACCAGGTCGCCGGCGGTGATGATGTCACCGAACTTGATGCCGATTTCGCCCTGGGCAGTAGCTACTTCATGGTGATGCAGGAAGACCGTCATTCCCATGTCTTCCATGTGCGCAACAATGTCTCCCCGGAGATCCATCTGGGTATCCTGGGGTGTGGCGGGAAAGTAACCCATTTTATGGCGGATTTTATGGCCCAGGTTTGCACCGTCGTTACCGGCGGTCCAGGGACCTTCACCGGTTTCCACTTCGAAAAAGCTCGCATTGGCCGAGTTCGCGATGCGCACCGAGTCGAAGATAAAAAACTCCGGTTCCGGACCGAAGAAAATCGTATCGCCAATGCCAAGGCTCTTCATGTATTCCTGAGCGCGAAAGGCGATGTTACGGGGAGCCCGCTCGTAGCGCTCTCCGGTTCGAGGCTCATATATGTCGCCAAAAATTACCAGAGTTTTTCTGTCCCGGAAGGGATCCACGAATGCCGAGCTCAGGTC
>CAWZYW010000368.1:0-3569 GCA_963966255.1 uncultured Salinispira sp.
GGCAGTATCCGGGCCCAGGCAAGTCAGAGCCTGATCAATCAGACCGATCCCGAATCCATCAGCCTGGCCATCGACGCCTCGGATATCAGCGAACCCGGCCGCTATCTGCTACCGGTGCGGCCGGTGGTTCCCCGGGGATTCGTCATTTTCCGTTTCGATCCCCTGGAGATAGAGGTCGACATAATCGGCGGAGGGCTGGAATGATCTCGGGAATCGGGGTGGATATCGTTAAAAATCAGCGCTTCGAATCGTGGATAGGCGATCGCCGGCGACTCGAGAGATACTTTTCGCCGTCGGAAATCGAATGGTGCCTGAGCCAGCGGGAAGGCGCCGCTGCCTCCCTGGCCGCCCGGTTCGCCGCACGGGAAGCCTTCGGAAAGGCCATGGGTACCGGCATCCGCGGTTTCGCGCTGCTTGATATCCGCGTCCACCGGGACGATGCCGGCAAGCCCGCAATCGAGCTCAGCGGAGCGGCTCTGGAACGCTTTGAGCAAATGGGGGGCGGCAGGATACACCTGTCGCTGGCCCATGAGCGGGATTTCGCGGTGGCGATGGTGGTAATCGAGGAAGTTGTGGTACACTGATGCTATGGCTGATAAAGCACCGGCTCTAACGTTTTTTCAGAAAAAGCCCATTCAGTGTCCCGTCTGCGGGACCGAATTCTATCGCGAGGAATTGCACACCGGCCGAGGCCGGCTGATCGCCGGCAAGCTTACTCATGAATTGCACCGGCTCTATGAGCCGAGCCAGAAATTCGGCGAGGTTAATCCGCTGATCTACCCGGTTTCCGTCTGTCCCAGCTGTTATTACGCTGCCTGGAAGGACGATTTTTCCAGACTTCCCGACGATTCGGCATCGGCGCTGGAGGCGGGAACCAACAAGCGCATCAGCTGGATCTCCGAGGTCCTGGAAGGGGTCGATTTCCGGGCGAACCGCGGCCTGGCCGAGGGTCTGGCCAGCTACCTCCTGTCGGTGATGTGCTACGATCATCACGATTCCGAATTGTCACCGGTGATTAAGCAAGGCATCAGCTCCCTGCGAGCCGCCTGGCTTGCCCTGGACATGCACCGCAAATATCCCAACAGTAATTACGATCACCTGGCAAAAATGATGTACCGCAAGGCGCGCTTTTTCTACGTCACCGCCGTGGAATACGAATCAAA
The DNA here is from genome assembly GCA_963966255.1 of uncultured Salinispira sp. GTDB lineage: Bacteria > Spirochaetota > Spirochaetia > DSM-27196 > Salinispiraceae > Salinispira. The sequence goes on from CAWZYW010000368.1 coordinate 1,164, forward strand.
TGGTACCCAGGGGATCGGCGGTTGCCCGAACCTTGGACCCGATATCGATAACAACTATATGTTCGACGGAGTATTGTACATGTACGGGTATCTGGAGTATCACTACGGGCCCAGGTCCGACGCCGCCCGGCGCGAAGCGAATTTGCAGAACGCCAAGCGCACCATCGCCAGGATCTTCGGCATGGGAAAGGCTACCAAGAACAAGCCGGTGGTGATCCTGGATAACGCCCGGGACCTGTATGCCGAAATCGGGCAGGCCCTGGGACTGGAAAATCTCGATCCCGAAAAAGATCCGGGCTGACATACCGGCCAACATATCCCGGACCGACGGACAGGAAGAACGATTCATGCGCAATATTAAACTGACCATCGCCTACGACGGCACCGATTTCCAGGGCTGGCAGATTCAGAAACAGGGGCGCACCATCCAGGGCGAAGTGGAAAAGGCCCTGAGCCGGATGCACAAGCGGGATATCTCGGTGGTCTGCGCCGGCCGCACCGACTCGGGTGATCATGCCAATGGACAGGTGATTACTTTCGTGTCCGAGCTCGACGATACCCCGGAGGAAAAACGCAGCCGCGCAGTGAGTTCGTTTTTCCCAAAGGACGTCTCGGCGGTGCGTGCCGAGGTGGTCGACGATGATTTCCACGCGCGGTACGCCGCCCTGCGCCGCAGTTACAAATATTACATTTTCCCCTCGCCGGTGCGCATTCCCCACTATCAGCGCTACAGTCTGCGAACCCTGCGAATGCCGGACATCGCCCGCTTGAACCGATACGCGTCGAGGATGGTCGGCGAACACGATTTCACCACCTTTTCGGCTCCCAATGATCAGGTTCCCCACCGGGTGAGGCGGGTACTCAGTGCCGGCTTCTATCCCGAGGGTGATTTCATCGGATTTCGGATCACCGGGACGGCGTTTCTATGGAAGATGGTCCGGGGCATCGTCGGCAGCCTGCTGGAATACGAGGAACGGGGTCTGCACCCCGATCAGGTGGCCGAGTACCTGGCTGCGGCGGACCGAAAACTGGCGGGCATGACCGCCCAGGCCCGGGGGCTTTTTTTCGACCGGGTCGAATACGAAGCGAAACCTGGGGCTTTCTGATGGGCGAGAACCTCCGCGAATCCCTTTGGGACGCCATCAACGATCTGGAAGATTCACTGCGGCACGGGCGCAGAGTCATGGATAAACGGCCTCAGCTGCCCCCGGCGCCGGCGGGTATCGACGGACCTCCGGCAATGGAAGATCCGGGCCTGGCCGGTGACAGCCTTGACGCGATCTCCGCCGAAGTGCTCGCCTGTACCCGCTGCGCCCTTCATCAGGGACGGAACCGGGCGGTTCCCGGTGCCGGCGATGCCGAAAGATGCCGGGTCATGGTTATCGGCGAAGCTCCCGGAGCCGAGGAGGACTCCCAGGGCCTGCCCTTCGTGGGACCCGCGGGGATCTACCTGGACCGTTGGCTCGGGGCGATCGGTCTCAGTCGGGAGAACGGCGCCTTCATCGCCAATACCATCAAGTGCCGACCGCCGGGAAACCGGGATCCCCTTCCGGAAGAAACCGGCGCGTGCATGCCGTACCTACTTCGTCAGATATCCCTCCTGCAGCCCGAGGTCATTCTATGCGTTGGCCGGATAAGCACCTCTATTCTGCTGGGCGAGGAAGTCCGAATCGGCCGAAGCCGGGGTCGCTGGATGCGATTTCAGGGTATTCCGATGATTGCCACCTACCACCCCAGTGCCGTGCTGCGCAATGACGAGTTGCGACGCCCGGTGTGGGAGGACATGAAGAAGCTCAAGGCCGGCCTTGATTCTGGGATATACCGCGATGAGGTATCTTGAACTTGTGTTTAACCGCCCCCTGGGCGGCAGTTTCACCTACCTGGTGGGGGAAGAGCTTCTTGCGAAGGCCGGCGATCCGGCTGACCTGAGTGGTCGCAGAGTCCGGGCGAGTCTCGGTCGGCAGGAGCTGACGGCCTTCGTCCGCAGCGACCGCAGCGAGCCACCCACCGACCTCCCCGCGGGAGTCGCCATCAAGGAAATCAGACGAATCATCGACGATGAGGCGGTAGCGCCGCCGCAGCTGTTTTCCCTGGCCGACTGGATGGCCCGGGCATATTTCTGCGCCCCCGGGGAGGCCCTGTCAGCCATGATCCCCTCGGGCAAACGTGACGTGGAGCTGCCTTCCCTCCCGGGAGACGAGGACGGCTTCGCCGGCCGGCCGGCCGAGCTTTCAGATGAACAGCGCTCTGCGGTGGATGCGATCTGCCGGGAAGCCGGGGGCAGATATTATTGGTACGGCATCACCGGTTCGGGCAAGACCGAGGTATTCCTGCGGGCCGCCGAGAAGACCCTCTCTGAGGGCAGGGGAATTAACAACAATCAACTTCTTTTGAGTAGCAGTGCTA
>CAWZYW010000369.1:0-3562 GCA_963966255.1 uncultured Salinispira sp.
GGGATAATCTCCCATATGCGTGAAGGTGATTTCCTTCAGGTAACGGGCCGGGATAATGCGGTCGGTATCGATGTCATCTCCGGGAACCGCCACGGCCCTGCCCTTCACTTCGCTTATCTTGGTCATGCTTTTGCTCCTCATGTTTTCGGTCGATGTCCCGGCGGCCGCCGGACATGACTACGCCGTTGGCGCCAGCTGCCGGATATCGGTTACATGTCCCTCGATGGCCGCGGCGGCCACCATGGCAGGAGACATCAGCAGGGTGCGGCCGCTGGGACTGCCCTGGCGTCCGATAAAGTTGCGGTTGCTGGACGATGCGGAGATCTGGTCCCCCTGAAGCTGATCGGGATTCATGGCCAGGCACATGGAACAGCCTGCGGCCCGCCACTCGAAACCGGCTTCCTGGAAAATTTTGTGGAGTCCCTCGGCCATGGCGGCCTGCCGGACCTGCATGGATCCGGGAACCACGAAGGCATGGACTCTGGGATTCACCTTCCGGCCCCTGAGAACCTGGGCTGCCGCGCGCAGGTCCTCGATGCGCCCGTTGGTGCAGCTGCCGATAAACGCAACATCTATTTCGATCTCCTCGGGCCGCTGTCCGGGTTTCAGTTTCATATGGCGATAGGCAAGTTCGGCGCTGTGCCGGTCTCCGTCGTCCACCATGGCTTCGGGATCCGGCAGGGTTTCGCCGATGCCAACGCTCTGGCCGGGGGTCACTCCCCAGGTGACCATGGGCCGGATTTCATCGGCTGAGTACCTGACCACCTCGTCGTATTCCGCATCGGAATCCGAGGCGAATGAAGCCCATCGGCTCACCGCGCTATCCCACTGTTCTCCCTGGGGACTGTACTCCCGGTCCTTCAGGTAGGAAAAGGTCTTCTCATCGGGATTCACGTATCCCGCACGGGCACCGCCCTCGATCGACATATTGCAGACCGTCATCCGGCCTTCCATGCTCATATCGTCGAACACCTCGCCGGCGTACTCGTATACATGACCGATTCCGCCCTTCACGCCGAGGCGATTGATAATAAAAAGCGCCACGTCCTTGGGAGTGACTCCCTCGCCGAGCTTCCCGTTAATCTCGATCCGGCGGACCTTCAGCGGATCCATGGCGAGGCACTGGGTGGCCAGCACATCCCGGACCTGGCTGGTTCCGATACCGAAGGCCAGGGAGCCGAATGCGCCGTGGGTGGAGGTATGGGAATCTCCGCAGGCAATGGTCATACCCGGCGTGGTGAGCCCCAGCTCGGGACCGACGACATGGACCACCCCCTGCTTACCGGTCTGGAAATTAAAAAACTGGATGTCGAACTCACTGGTGTTTTTTTCGATGGCCTGCATCATGCTCTCTGCCTGGGAATCGGCAAAGGGCCGGGATACCGAATGGGTCGGGACGATATGGTCCATGGTAGCGAAGGTCCGGTTCGGATACGCCACCTTGAGACCCCGCTCACGCAGCATGTCGAAGGCCTGGGGACTGGTCACCTCGTGAATCATGTGCAGGCCGATGAAAAGCTGGGTCTGGCCGGTGGGCAGGATGTCCACCGCATGGGCATCCCATACCTTGTTATAGAGCGTTCGCTTCGCCATAAAGTACTCCTGGATTTTCAATCTGGGCATATCATAGTATATCGGGTTATATTTGTATAAGATATTGTATCTATCATTTTAATAGGTATTGTCTATGGAAATTCATCAACTTCGATATTTCGTCGCAGCGGCCGAAACGGGCAACTTCACCCGGGCCGCAGAGCGCTGTCACGTCTCCCAGCCATCGCTGTCGTCCCAGCTGGCCAAACTGGAGGCCGAGCTCGGCGGTCCCCTCCTGGAGCGCAGCAGGCGGGGGAGCAGCCTGAGCCCCCGGGGGGTGCTGTTCTTTCCCCGGGCCCGGGAAATCTTGCGGCAGATCGAATCAGCCCATCGTGAAATTGCTGATTTCGAAAGCGGCAGCGGCGGAAGCATCCGGCTCGGATGCCTGCCCACCACCGGAGCCTACCTGCTGCCCCCCCTGCTGGCGGCATACCGTCGTGACAGGCCGGATGTGCAGATCCTGCTCAGCGAGGGTTCCAGCCCGATCCTAGCCGGGCGCCTTGCCGAGCACGAGGTCGATCTGGCCATCATGGACCAGGCGGGACTGACCAGGGGTCTGACGGGAACCGAATTGTTCTCAGAGCCATTGTACATCGCCCTGCCCCCGGGACATGCTCTGGCAGGCCGGGAGCGCCTGGCCTTGTCGGAATTGCGGGATCAGCCGCTGATCCTGATGCGCAAAGGCCACGGCTTCAACCGCATCGTCACCGACGCCCTCGCCGAAGCGGGGATCGAGCCGAACGTGGTATACGAATCCAGCGAAATAGAAACCGTACAGGCTCTGGTCAGGGCCGGACTGGGCATCTCCATCGTTCCGAAGATGATCTGCATCCATGAAGATATCAGCTACATTCCCGTGGAAGGTCGGGAACCCCGGCGTACCCTGCTCATGGTTGCCCGGGAGGGCTACCTGATGCCGCCCGCCGCCAGGGCTCTGGTTGACCTGGCGGTGCGTGAACTGGGGGAGATCTTCGGCTATACTTGATACGGACCCCTGTCCCCGGAGTTGCCATGAAAACTGCTGCGCGCAGTATATTCGCCGGATTACTGATCCTCGCCGTGATCATCGAAGCCCTGCTGGCATTCATCGGTCCGATGGCTTTCCGCAAAAAGGTCAGTATCATGGCCGCTCCGACCTACAGCCACGGCTTGAGCGATGACGAAGATGTGGCCCTGCGGGAATATGTGGAAAGCGCATTGGCAAAAAGCGGCCAGTACCGCATCGTCACCCACGACCTGATCCGGAATTATTACCTCGAGCAGCATGACGACCCGGATTTCCAGCTCACCGCTGACCGGAACTATCGGGAATACGCCGAACTGGCCGCCGAGCTCGGCATTGAGCAGCTGGCGGTGATCAGCGGTTTTTCATATCGGGGAGAGCTCTCGGTAACCGTGTTTCTCCGCTCAACTCCCGGCGGAGAACGGATCCACCATTTTATCTATCGAAGCGCGGATCTCGACAGCTTTATGGCAGGCGAATCCAGCCGAGAGGTACCCGAGCGGAATGACCGTCGCTTTTTCCTCATCGAAGACCTGCGGGAAAGCGTACAGGGAATTGAGATTTTCGATTACGTGTTTTTCTTCTTCCTGGTGGGCGAGCTGGCCCTGGCGCTCCTGCTCCTGGCTCCCCGGCGAAAAGGCCTGCGCTGGATTCTGGAGCTGATAAGCATGGCGGGCCTGCTGCTGTTCCTGTTCTCCTACGTATACTCCCAGAACGCCGGCCTTGATTACGTACAGCGCTTTATCGCCTCGGGGGGCCGCATCGAACTTGCCCCGGATACCCGCACCGAGCAGTTGTACGCTTTCGCCCGCTTTCTGCCCCTGCTGCTGATTAACGCAGTTCTCTACATTCTCGGCGGCCTGAGCCGATGGGGTGGAGAGTCAGGCATTCCTTCCAGTGGGGACGGATTTCCCCGAAAATCAGCATGGTTGTTCAGGCTATCCGACCGGATAAACCGTACCGCAG
>CAWZYW010000370.1:0-3557 GCA_963966255.1 uncultured Salinispira sp.
CACTGGTGCTTCAGATCGGAGATCAGGAAGTTACGCTGAGCATGGCTGCCGCCGGTCGGATCAGGGTGATTCCGGTATAAACCGAGGGCGTTTTATCCCCGGACCATATCGCGCCCCGCTTCCTTCGCTTCATACAGTTTTCCGTCACAGGAAATCAGCGCATCGGTAAGTTCCACATCTTCTTCGGAAATATTCCCGGCTATCAGCCCCGCTGAAATGCTGAGTCCTGAGACCTCCGGGGCATCGGGAATTTTCATGTCCCTGACCACATGGGCAAGGTTCGTCATCAGATGCATCCCGGTTTCGAAATCGGTGCGGGGCAGCATGATCAGGAATTCGTCGCCGCCGTATCTGCAGACCAGGTCGGTTTTCCGAAGATGCTCCTGAAATAGCCGTCCCAGGGCGATGAGCACCTTGTCCCCGGCGTCATGACCGTGGGTATCATTTATCTGCTTGAAATAATCCGCATCCACCAGGGAGATACAATACGGATCCTTATATCGATGCGCCAGTTGATGCATTTGAATAAAAAGCTGGGCAAATCCCCGTCGATTCAGCAGGCCCGTGAGCTCATCATGGGTCGATTCCTCCAGGAGGCGTTGATTCAGACCGTGGATCAGCCAGCGCTGTCTCCAACTGGCACTGCGCTGGGCGGCAAACAACATGGAGGCGAAGCCCCCGGCCATCAGGTATACAAAGCGGTACAGTATGCCGTTGATATCCGTGCGCAGACCCGAACCGAGATACATGGTCCAACTTCCGTTGGGAACGGAAATCGGGATGGTGATTTCCGCGTCCTCCGCACTAAATCCCGGACTGCGGAACAGGATCATGCCATTGCCCGAAGCAGTAGTCCCGGCAGGGTTTGAGCCGGTGATCAGAACATCGAAATCACCCTGGATTTCCGCAGCGAAAATCGAGGGCAGCAGGTCATCGAGGTAGATCAGTGAAACGGCGAAGCCCCAGAATTCATCCAGAACCGGATTGGTGGAAAGGGACGGACTGCCGTCCATCGTACGGCTGAAGATGGGGTACCATGCGAAGACCGACAGACGATCGTTCGCGTTCAGGCGGGTAGGCCCGGCGAAAGTCAGGCTCCGGGATTCCATGGCAATATGCGCCCCGGTGCTCGCCTCTTCCCCGCTGAGCAGATCACGGCCGATTGAGCCCCGGTGTTCTTCCAGCGGATAGGCATAGCGGATGATACCTTCGGGGGCGAGGTAAATCCCCCCTATTCCACGATTCCTGGTGTACAGCTCCCGGGCCCAGACATCGAACAGATCAGGAGAATAATTCGAGGTCTGCAGGAACATAGACAGGTTGGTCGTCACATTGATGCCGCCGCTGACCGCCTGCTGTATGGTCTGAGCAAGATAAACACCCTGAACGAAGAGTCTCTCCCGATCATTGCGCTCCTGGCGGTTTCTCGCATTCAGGAGTATCAGCTCACCGAACAGCACGCTCATCAGCATGATGGCTACGGTAGCGAGAATCAGCAAAATTCGAAATCTATCCCGGGACTGGGGAGTAATGGAAGAAGGACGACTCACAAGTATATAATATAAAAAAACTCGCTTTTCTGCTTGAATTTTTCAACAAAGAGCCCCGAAAATCACTGATTTTCGGGGCTCAGTTTATTTCAGATAGTCGAGCCATGGGCGCTGGGCCTGGACCATATGATCTATCAGGGCATCGAGGTCTCGAATTCGATCAGTTGAGGGTATGGCCAGCAAGGCCTGGGCCGCCAGCTCCCGGCTCCCGTGAATCGCCGCTTCGGCGATGAGGTCGTAGGTTCCGGTGTAGTTCCGCAGGAGTGCAGCAAACCCCCGGGGATATGTATCAAATCCGATGCCTTCGATGCCCCGACCTGATACCGTTGCCGGTACTTCCACCGCCACATCGTCGGGGAGGCCCGGGATCAGGCCGTTATTCATGATATTCACCGCCATCTCCTCCATGGCCTCGTCGCTGACCATCGCCTCGATAATCGGCACTACCCGCTCACGGGTCACGCTGTCATCGATAACCATCCGCTCCGCTGTGCTGAGAGCCCGCCGATAGAATTCGTAGAAATCCCTGATTCCCTGATGATCCGCCGTATCCCTCGCCCAGGGGATGTACTCGCCGATGTGGCTGTCCACGGTAATGGGCAGAAGGCGGTAACGCTTGAGTATCTCCCGGAACAGTTTCCGGTCAGACCAGGGACGGCTGGGTTCGCTATGGTCCAGGATTGGCTGATGGGTGGAGCCCTCGGTCTCCGGGGCATGTCCGGTCCGCCGGGCATACTCCCAGATATCGCTGTAGCCCAGGGCTTTTTCAAAAAACCCGGGAGCCTTCTCGAGAATATCCGGATAGGCGTCGGCACCGGTATCGGCGTACTCGGCGCTGATAAGCACCGAAAAATGATTCAATCCCCCGGCGCGAAGCCTGAGATTTTCAAAATCCGTGCCTAGAATGCCGGGTAGGTAACGGTGAAGCGAAGCGATTTCATGGCACATCCCGACGAATTTCAGTTCGGGAAATTTACGCAGGACCGCCGTCGTGATGGAGGTCATGGGGTTGGAGTAGCAGAATACCGTAGCCGCCGGGGCAAGGCGCATTACATCCGAACAAATATCGAGGATCGGAGGGATTATCCGCAAGCTGTGGAACAAACCGCCGGCGCCGCCGTTCTCCCCGTATATCTGATTGAAACCGTACTGCAGGGGATAATTCCAATCCTGATCCCAGAGTTCGAAGCGATCCCCAACCTCTATTGAGATGATCACATGATCCGCTCCGTCCAGGGCCTCGGCCCGGTCGGTGGTGGCCGTCAGCGTGAAATCGAGGCCTTTCCCATCTATAAAATCCTGACCGATCTTTCGGACTCTTTCGAGGCTTTCCCCGTTTATGTCCATCAGGCAGATTTCCGCCCCCCGCAGCAAACGGCTGCGGAACATATCGCCCATGGTGCCCAAACCGAACTGGGCGCTGCCCGCCCCGATCAAAACCAGTTTCATTCCGGCGTCCTCCTTGCTATATCACCATGAGATACTAACCCTTCAATCCGATGCAAGCCAGAAAAAAGCTCTTACCTCTACCGGGAATTCTTGCACTTTTCTTAGATTCATCGTATATCCGTTCAATGGCCGAGTCCACTGCACCGAATCCTTCCCGGAATCCGGGTCGTTTTATCCGGGAACTTATCGATGAAAGCATTCGCAGGGTGGAATCCCGGAAAGCCACGTTGATCATTCCTCGGAACCGCGGTCCCCGCAGGGTCGAAGCGGGCCAGATATTCCACGAATACCCGGAACTGTTTATACAGTTCGCCGGGACAAATCGCTTCAAGCTTCCCGGGGAAGTCCTGGAAGTTCCCGCCGGCAGCATGGTACTCATTTCCCCGGAACTTCCTCACGGTGAACGGGCGGAAATGGGTGATACCGGATTCGGCCACCTGGTCATCACTCCCGGGACAAGCATGCTGCAAGTTCACCTGGCCGAAGCCCGTCCCGCGGGAAACGGCGGTCCCCTGGGTCCCATCATCAGCCATTACGAACGGAAATAAAACCGCCCGC
>CAWZYW010000371.1:0-3554 GCA_963966255.1 uncultured Salinispira sp.
TCGGCTCGGTACCAGATGGTCTGGCGTTCAGGATGCTGCCGTCCTCCATATAGAACTGCAGTACGTTGGAAGCCGGGAGATCGATGTCTTTTGTCTTCGCGCCGCTGGCCATATCGAGGGTGGTCCCATCCTGGATATCCCGGATGCTTATCACGGGAATTCCGCCGATTTCTTTCGGAGGAGTCTGACGCAGGCCGGCCATCATATTATTCATAATTCCGACGCCGTCGGCACCCTCGAAATACTTGCTGATCAGGGTTTCCTGGTACAGACCGAATTCCCTGTGGATTTCATCCAGACGCTCAAGCAGCGTCTTGCCCTGGCGCTGATAGTAGAGGGCCATTTCGATGGTGATTACGGTAGCGGTGATCGAATCCTTATCGCGGACCTCCGTTCCGATCATAAATCCGTAGCTCTCCTCCCCGCCCATTACGTAGGTCGGGCCCCCGGAGGCTTCGAACTCCCGGATTTTCGAGGCGATCCACTTGAAACCCGTCAGGGTCTCGAAGGCTTCGGCCCCGTGCTTCCGTGCGATGCGCCTCTGGAGATCGGTGCTGACGATGGTGTTCACAAAGGCAGGACGCTCGGGGAGAGTTCCCAGCTCCTTCATCGATCCGAACATGTAATCGGTCAACAGGACGCCGTGCTGGTTTCCGTTCACCAGTACGTAATCAGAGCCGGATTTCACGGCTATGCCCACACGGTCGGCATCGGGATCGGTGCCGATAACCAGGTCGGCATCTTCCTTCTTCGCCAGTTCAAGGGCCAGCTTCATGGCGCTGGCTTCCTCGGGGTTGGGGAACTCAACCGTGGGGAAGTCTCCGTCGGGATCCCGTTGCTCGGGAACGATACTGACTTTCACGCCCAGTTCGTTCATCACCCGTTCGATCATCATTGTGCCGGTGCCGTGAAGAGGGGTATACACCACTTTCAGATCATGGGGACCGTGCATCAGCATATCCGGCCGCACGATTTGCCGCTTAACCATTTCCACGAATTTGTTGTCCAGGTCGGCATCGATGTATTCCACCTTGCCCTTGGCAACCGCGTCGTCGAAATCCATCGACATGACCCCGCCGGTCACCGCTTTCACTTCGGAAATGATACCCGAATCGTGGGGCGCAGTGATCTGGGCCCCGTCCTGCCAGTACACCTTGTATCCGTTGTATTTTTTCGGGTTGTGGCTGGCGGTGCAGACGATTCCGCTGGTACAACCCAGCTGGCGCACCGTAAAGCTCAATTCGGGGGTGGGTCGCAGTGAGCTGAACAGGTACACGTGAAGGCCGTTGGCGGCCAGCACCTGTGCGGCGGTTTTTGCGAAAAGCGGTGAATTATGCCGGCTGTCATACGCGATGGCCACCGAAAGCCTTCCCTTGTCATCTTTCACCCCGTGTTCCAGGAGATAGTTAGCCAGCCCCTGGGTGGTCCGCTGAATCACCAGGGGATTCATGCGGTTGAATCCGCCGCCCATGATGCCGCGGATACCGCCGGTACCGAAATTCAGATCGGTATAAAACCGCTCAAACAGCTCTTCGCTCTTTTCCTCTTTCAGCAGGGCTTCCACCTCGGCGCGGAATGTTTCGTGCTGCTCCTGCTCAACGTATTCTCTGGCTCTCTCGAGTATGGCTTTGCTGTCCATGGTTCCTCCTGGGCTCTCGTTCATCATCTGCCGACATGCGGTAAATCGCTTCCTGACCGGAGCAAATAGTAAGGATTCACATCGATCCCTGTCAACGGCCCTGATTGCGAATTCTCTGATGCCTTCGCGGGATTCGCAGGCTGTGGACACCGCCGCGTCCGCCTCCGACTGTCGCCCATTTGTATTATATGATAGGCTTGGGAAAATGGCCAAAAAAGCCCCGCGAAAAAAAAGCCGATCCCAATCAGCGAACCGGAGCCCGGATCGCGCCTCCGATTTCGAACGATTCTACCATGACCTGTACGCCGACCGATGGCCCTCTCTTCGCCAGGCGATGGCTGCGGAAAGACGGTACCATGCCTTGTCGGCCGGGCTTGAGCGCAGTTACTACCTCGACGAAGCATCCTACCTGGCTGCCAGTTATCTCGAAGCCAAAGCGGGCGAGCGCATACTGGACCTCTGTGCGGCTCCCGGGGGAAAATCCTTGAGTATTCTTTCCAACATCCTTTCCGACGCCGGAGAGGAACCCATCGATCTGACCAGCAACGAGCGTTCGGCCTCCCGACGGGGCAGAATGAAAAAGGTATTTGCCGAGCATCTTCCCCCGTCGATCGCAGAAACGATCAAGGTCACCGGACATGACGCAGCCCGCTGGGGCCAGATCAAACCCGCTGCATATGACCGGATAATTCTGGACGTCCCCTGCTCCTCAGAACGCCATGTCGTACAGGAAGCGAAGTACCTGGCCCAATGGTCCGAAAGCCGCAGCAACCGCCTGGCCCAGCAGGCTTACAGTTTCGCTCTTTCGGCCCTCCAGGCGTTAAAACCAGGCGGGGGGCTTCTGTATGCCACCTGTGCGCTCTCAACGCGGGAGAACGACGATGTCATCGACCGTGTCCTGACCCGCATATTGAAAAAAGGGGATATGGCCGTGATAACCGACAACTCCCGGAAGATCGCCGGCCCGTACGCCCGACTGACCGGCGGGGAGCGCAGCGATTCACCGGATACGGAAAAGCATCGGCCCGCCCTGCCGATGCCCGACTGGGTCGAGGCAACCAGCCTCGGGTTCGCGGTACTCCCCGATCGAGCGGAGGGTCGGGGCCCGATGTACTTCTCACGGATTAAAAAGTTGTAAGATCAGCCGTTTTCGGGGCACTCAGCTTTCCTTTCCCCGGGCTCTGTGATACTAATTCCCACTATGTCCTCAGAACTGCAGAAGCTCCTGAACCCCGAACAATACCAGGCGGTCATCGCCGTCGAAGGTCCGCTCCTGATTATCGCCGGAGCCGGATCGGGAAAAACCCGGGTCATAACTTACCGGATCACCGAAATGCTCCGCCAGGGCATCAACCAGTCGTCAATTCTGGCCCTGACCTTCACCAACAAAGCCGCCAGGGAAATGGCCGACCGGGTGAAGGAACTGATGGGACGCAAGCTGCCCCAGCTGACGGTATCCACATTCCACTCCTTCGGCGTACAGATCCTTAAAAAACACATCACCCGACTGGGCTGGCGGGAAAATTTTACCATCTACGACACCAACGATCAGAAAAGCCTGGTCAAGGAATGCGCCCGGGAACTCAAATGGAACCTGGAGTATCTGGATTTCAACCACTGCATCAATACCTTCTCGAGGATCAAAACCGGTCGGAACAAGTGGAGCGAAGCGGAAATCGACGACAGCCTTCAGCCCCTGTACAACGAGTATCAGAGCCATCGCCGCCTGTACAATGCCCTGGATTTCGATGATCTGATTCAGCTGCCCATCGAACTGCTCAAGTCCCACCGGGATATTCTTGAAGAATATCGCCAGCGCTTTCGCTATATCATGGTTGACGAGTTTCAGGACACCTCCACCCAGCAGTACGAGATGATGAAGCTCCTGGCGGATGGGAGCCGCAATATCTGTGTG
>CAWZYW010000372.1:0-3553 GCA_963966255.1 uncultured Salinispira sp.
AATCTCAGGTCCGTTCCAATTCGATCTGATCGGGAAAATCCCGCTTCACATCTTCAAGACCCTGGATGAGCATGTCGGTAAGACCCCGAAGCCAGTCTTCGGCACTCTCATCGACCTGCCCCACTTTCAGTTTTACGTCACCGGGTTCAAAGGTTTCTACATCGATGACGATAAATTCCGATTTTTCCAACAGCATTCCCAGGCTGCGGATAAGCGTACTTACCGCCGCACAGGCAATGCTGATCCGGGCCGATTTCCGGGTTAACCACGTTTTCCTGACCGGAGCGTGGCCCGTCGACTCGATCCGGGTCAACAAGCCGCGGCGGATATCAAGCTTGCATCTAATCACCGCGGCGCCTTCCCTACTCTTCGGTTTTCTTCTCGGCAGTCTTCTTCTCGGCGGGTTTCTTCGCGGCTGCCTTGGCAGCGGCGTTTACGCCGGTAACCTTGATGATGGAATACTGCTGACGATGACCCCGCTTGCTCATGGAATCCTTGCGGCGGCGATACTTGAATACCACTACCTTCTTATCTTTACCATGCTCTACAACTTCCGCAGAAACCTTCGCACCCTTCACATAGGGAGTTCCGATTTTTACATCGCCTTCAGAACCAACCAGGAGTACCGAGTCGAATTCGACCTTCTTGCCGGCTTCTTCGGCAAGTTTATCAACTTTCAGAAGGGCGTCTTTCTCAGCCTTATACTGTTTACCCTTGATTTCAACCATTGCGTACATGTTCTGGTTCCTTACAATTTAAATATTTTGAGGAACAATATTTAGCAGATCACGGGGCATAAGTCAAGAGATCGCTGTTTTAAAATTTCCCGCAGCAGTTGCGTTGCCGGATTTAAAATTGCAGCAAAAGTCCAATACACGAAGCAAAGTTAATTGATATTTACAATAAAGCGATTATAATAGAAATCGCATCCTTGGTGAACAAACTGAATACTTTTGCTCAGGAGGCATTATGAGTATCCGACTTTCCCAATCCCCGATTGCCGTTAAATTTCTCCATGAGATCCCCGAATGCGATCTGCCGCAACCGGAAGTGCGCTCGTATTGCGACGCTCTCGGTAAATTGCGCGATGGAGAATTCCCCAGGGGTATGATTCTCAGGCCCGAATCCATCGGGGTATGCGTCTGGAGCCCGGTAGCGCTGGGTTTTCGTCCTCCGGTAAATGATATCGACGGGTCGGTCCCCTGCAGATTCGATAAGCCAGTGCAAGCGTTGTTTGTCTTCTCACTCGACACCGCGCAGGCCGATCACCCATTGGTTGAGTTCCTGCAGGATCCCGATGTTATTACCCTCGTATCGAGCCCAGAAGAAATGAAAAAAATCGCCTCATATTTGAGACCAGAGGACTTCGGCCTCGAACACGCCGATGATCTGCTCTTTACCATGAACTCTGATTTTGTGTAAACAGATACTGCCGACCTTAATCCGACAAAAACAAAGGCCCGGGACAAACGAAAAACAAAAATCCGCATCTTCAACAAGGTTTTTTCCTCGAAGATGATCCGCAGCCGTCCCATGATTAATATGATCAGTTTCCTGATGGGAAAGGATTGGATGGCGCGTCTGATGAAAAGTATCACTACACAGCATACCTCTGGATACTCAATGTGCTACTCCACGACCGGCCTGCCGTATGCCAACCGGAAAGTGAGCATTACCCATACGGATTCCGGCAGCACGGCCTGGGGGGGATTTAATCCCGAAGATCTTGTCGCGGGAATGCCCTTCGAGTTGTACCGCTCCAGGCTGGAGACCCAGCTGCAGGCTTGAATTGAATTATCCCGGTTCTTTCCCCGAGAGACTGCCGGGAGAAAAAACAAACACCCAGCTCACTGCAACCATTCACTCATGAGGATCGTATAATCAGATGTATGCTGAGCTTTGACGATATCTGGCAACAGTACTATACAAAACTCAGGGTGTATGGCCGAAGTTTCTCCCGGCTCAGCGAGGATGATATCGAGGATGCGGTTCAGGACATAATGATAACCGTTCACCGCCGGCTGACCGACTATGATCCGACCTGGGCCTTTTCAACCTGGATCTACCGCATCGCCCGCAACCGTTTTATCGACTTCCAGCGTAAAAACCAGCGGAGAAATTTGTTCAGCATCGCTCCAATACCGGATTTTATTAAAAATATTGAATGCAGCCATGACGAGACTGCGAAAATTGATCGGGACAGCGATCTCGCACGGGCACTGAACCACCTAAGCGATACCCGCCGGGAGATCTTCTTCTGGTTTTACGGGGAGGATATGAGCATCGCTGAAATAAGCGCCGTCACCGGCATGAGCCAGGGTACCGTCAAGAGTCATCTTCACCGGGGGCGGCGAATCCTGGCTGCGGAACTGGAGGAAGACTATGGATAAAAAAGTCCAGCTCGAAAACCGGCTGCGCGCCTACTATCGACGTGAGCTAAAATCGGAGGCGCCGCCACTGCCTGACTTCCCGGCGAAACAGAAGCTGGATAGGAAGAAAAACCCCGCAAGCCGCCAATCGACGACCGGAAAAAGCATTGCCGAAGTGATAATCGCGGCGGCGGCCGGCCTGGTAATGATTTTCGGTATGTCAATGTCATCATCGAAAATACCGCATTACTGGTCGCAGAACGCATATGAAATCATGATCGAACCGGGCGGATTATATAAGCGCGTGGATACGCTGATGGACCGGGCTGCCGACGTCTGGCGAAGCCGGATACCGGAGAAAGAATAAAGAGGAGAATCAATGAAAATTATTCAATGGATCTTTTTGGTCATCGCAGGGGCAATAATTCCCTTCGCGATCTGGGCAGGTGGAATCGGCGCATTATACTATCTCGATATTCCAAGCCTGATCGTCATAATCATCGGCGGATATGCGCTAGCCCTGGCGAGCCACGGCTTTGCGGGGGTTGCCCGGGCATATCGACTGGGAGCGGGAAATCATCTCGACAACAATGAATCGGGAGAATTGGCAGAGGCGGTTATCGTCCTGAAAGGCCTGGGGAGGAATTTCATATTCTTCGCGTTTGCCGGGATGATCATGGGAATGATCGCTATGCTCGGCAACTGGGGAGGCGAAGCCACGAGTTTCGGGTGGGGCTTTGCGACTCTCATAATCACCGGTTTGTATGCGATCCTGGCGAACATTCTTTTGGTACTCCCCTTCCGCCACCGCCTCGAAGCGGTTCTGGCCCGTCGAAAAGCATAACCACAAAAAAAACAGCCGCCGAGACCCGATGGTCCGGCGGCTTTTTTCTTTCCGGCGCTGCGCCCGTGGTCTATCCCCGGAGGTTGGTAGAACCGTTTAGATACTGGTCGATGGCCTTGGCCGCGCCCCGCCCTTCATTGATGGCCCAGACGATGAGGCTCTGTCCCCGGCGGGCATCTCCTGCGGCGAAAACCTTCTCAACGCTGGTGGCGTACCCGCCGTATTCGGCCTTGAAGTTGCTGCGCTGATCAGTCTCAAGTTCCAGGTTCTCCGCCAGGTATTGTTCGGGGCCGAGAAAACCCAGGGCCAGGAACACCAGGTCGGCTTCCCAGGTTTCCTC
>CAWZYW010000373.1:0-3551 GCA_963966255.1 uncultured Salinispira sp.
CAATTTTGGGATTCTCTACGAAGAAATACGGGAACACGAAAAATCTGAAGCTCGGCCAGGAAGTAACCGTTTACTCAAAGACCCTGCCTCCTGCCCAGAGCCGGGTGACCGGCAACCTGGAGAGCCACCTGGCGCTGGAGACTCCCCACAGCGCCGACGGCTCCCCCATAAAATATCGTCCCGGAGCCCCGCTGAAAGTTCGTTTTGTCCGGAATGACGGCAAGGTATACATGTTCCTCACCAAGCTGAGAGAATACCGAAAGGTCGACGGTATCGACAATATGCTCTGCGATCACAGCGATAAGGTTGAGCAGAACCAGCTGCGCAAATCTCCACGGCGGGAGTTCAACCGTCCGGCATATTTCCAGCAGGTTGAAATAATCACCGAAGGCCGGGGCAGAAGTGCGGTTAAGCGGGCGGTGGTCAACAAGAACCGGCGCTATCTGGGCCAAATCGAGGATATCAGCCGGGGAGGTTGTGCGCTGTACAGCCGTAGTCCGCTGCGAAGGGGTACTCTGCTGAAAATACGCTTCGATATTTCCGGAGGAAACGAGATCTCGGTTTTCGGAAAAATCCGCAGCGTAGAGCCCACAAAGCCCTTCGGCGGGCTGATGCATGTGGCATTCACCCGGGTAAGCACCCAGCACCTCAACGAGATACAGAGCTACGTCTACGGATTTTTTGAGGAGTAGCTTTACCGTCGCGGACGAATAGCTTAGTATTAATGTATTACTCGTTATCCGGTATAGGCGAAATGGTACAGACGATAGAGAATATTACCAAAAAACATATGCTGATCTCATACCGTGAGGAATTTCATGCCGAAGTCGTTCTCGATCTGAGGAAGAACGGCAGCTCCCAAACCTGCAAGATCGAGTTCTCCCTGGAGCTCACTCCTCTCGGGAGCAAAAATATCCGGGTCCAATTCCTCGATAATTTGGAATACCCACTGATTCCGGTGATCCGGGAATTGAAGAATCACATCAGTGAGATGGACAGAAGCGGCAGGTTGCCGTAAGGTGTCCCGCAGATGAAAACCAATCACAGAACTCAATCCGGCGACCCTCCTGAAGCATCTCTATCTCCTGTTATTTCCGATAGTCCCGAAGCTACCGAAGACATCGCAGCAATCATTTCCAGCGTTGCCCGACCCGGCGATATATTCGCCCTGGAAGGCACCCTGAGTGCGGGAAAAACCGCTTTCGCACGGGGATTCGCCCGGGGACTGGGAATCGGGGAAGCGGTAACCAGTCCCAGCTTCCCCATTATTCAGGAGTATGACGGAACCCCTCCCCTCTTTCACATGGATCTCTATCGCCTGGGAGATTCCGATGAAGTGATAGAAACCGGAGCTCAGGAACTCTGGTTCGGCTCGGGAATATCCCTCATCGAATGGCCCGACCGGGCTTCGGACATACTCCCCGAGCACTGTATATACTTACATTTCGAGATCATCGGGGATACGCGGCGGCAGATCGGCATACGGGGAGCGGCGCATCGTATTGAGGAGATCAAACGTGCCATCGGAAGATAAAAGATTCAGGAATATACTCGCCATAGACAGCAGCAGCGAATATCTGCAGCTGGCATTGGCGGCGGAGGACGGGCTTGAGATACGGGTGATGAACCGGGGTTTGAAGCACGCGGAGATTCTTGTTCCTTCGATACAATCCATTCTCAACGACCGCGGTCTCACGCCGCGGGATCTGGATGGGCTGGTGTGCGGATCCGGCCCGGGTAGCTTCACCGGGCTGCGCATCGGCATGGCTGCGGCCAAAGCCATGAGCGCCGCGCTGAGCATCCCGATGGTCTCTGTGGGGAGTCTGAAGGCCATTGCGGCAGCATCACCTCTCCTTGACGGGCTGCGGGTCGCCGTCATTGATGCCCGCAAGCAGCGCTTCTACGTTGCCGCCTGGCGGGACTCCGTACAGGTTCTGCAGGACTCGGACCTGAGTCCCGGGGAAATCGCCTCTGCTATCCATGCCCTGTCAACGAGTTCTTCAGGCAGGGGAACCCGGGAAGCGATATTTCTCTGCGGCCCCCATGGAGATCTTCTGCTTGAGAAATGGAAGACCGGAGACATAGAGGGAATGGACGCTGAGAATCTCGGATTTGCACCCTGGGCGGGTGCCATGCTGGAACTCGGCAGGGATCAGCTGGAAAGAGGCGAATTCGACGCCGAAGATAAAGGACCGGAATATATCAGAGTATCCGAAGCGGAACTGGGAATCACCCGCAAGCAGGCACCGTAGAAACAGTAATCCCGCTCTCATTCAGGATGCTGAACATATTCTGCATGTTGAGCAGGACATAATTTTGGCATTGGGTGCTGAGGAATCGGGGGCTTTCTCCGGATGTATGATCCTACCGGGATCCGTCCCCATCGTCAGAATTTGAAGAAGGTCCGGTCACGGGCGGAAAACCGCCGAGGGATGTCAGATCGCCTGCGGATTCTGCAGCCCGCCGGTTTTCATCCTGAATCGCCTCGTACACCTCATGCCGATACACTTTTACCGACCGGGGAGCCCGGATACCCAGTTTCACCTGGTCGCCCTTGATATCCACTACGGCGATTTCAATATCGTCTCCGATTATAATGGCTTCGTTGATTTTTCGGGTCAGCACCAGCATCAGCGGCTCCCCTTCACGGCCATTTCCTGAAGAATATAGTGCTTGGTCATCCAACGGGGATCAGTCTGAATTCCCTGCATGCCCAGGCGGCTGGCCGGATTAATAACAATAGGCCCCTGGAGGTTCGCCGTCATGCTTTCCTTGTCGCCGGTGACCGTGACGATGGCGAATACCAGCAGTTCGGCGGCATCCCCGGAGGAACGAGTGATGAGCTCTCCACCTTCCTCCTGATGTACGTCGATGACATCCAGCTCCTGGCTCACCAGGCTCAATTCATAGTCGGATCGGAATACATCGGGAGAAATCAGCACAAAGGCGGTCTGGGTATCCGTCAGGGATTGAAGCCAGTAAAACGGCGGTTGGGAGGCATCCAGGAGGGCGAATCGCGTATGTTCCTGGAACCCCAGTATGCCGCGGGGAAAATCGATAATCTGCCGTTCGTCAACTTCAATTTCGCCGAAGGCCCGGGCTTGAATCAGTTTCATGATCACCTCAGAAAATCAAGGAGTGTGGGTTGTATCACCTTTGCGGCTACCGAAAGGGCGGCCCGGTGGGTTTGCTCGAGCATTGAAAATTCGGTTATCGCTTCGGTAAGGTCGATATCGGTGAGCCGAGAGTTATTGGCGCCCACATCGACGTATTCTTTCTCGATACGCTTGAAGGCAAGTTCCATGCGGCTGGTGCGTGCGCCGAGGCTTCCAAGGTTCCCGAGCACATTGCTCAAGGCCGAATCGATGCTACGCAGCCCGTCGCCGCCGATGTCAACGGTATCGCCCTGCAGAAGGTTATCCCGCAGGCGGATAATGGCATCGAATGCGCTGCCCCCGAAAACCCGGGCGTCCCGGGAGATATTCTGGGGAGGCCGGGCTTCGCCCTCCCTGGTGATGCCCAGATCCTGTAACACCCTACCGTTTTCATCG
>CAWZYW010000374.1:0-3551 GCA_963966255.1 uncultured Salinispira sp.
CGACAAAAGGAAAGCCCATACAATCCTCACTGTTCTCGGAAATGTCCCCCACCCCAGGCCGATGACCCATGATCTTATGATCCCCATCATCGAGAAGCTCGGTATGAATATCGAGCGCATCGAAATCAATGATTTGAAAGACGCCACATTTTATGCCCGTATCATCACCAAACAGGGGATGAAGAAGTTCGTATTCGACTCCCGGCCCTCCGACGCGCTGTCTCTGGCCACCCGGATCAAATGCCCGGTATATATCGCCGAATACATCGTGGACGAGGCGAGCATACCCCTGTCGATGATCAGCGATTCCGATCAGATGTCCCAATCGGTAAGCAGTTCGGTTCTGGAGGAGCTCCAGCGAACCCTGGAGGCGGCAGTAGAGGAAGAGAACTACGAGGAAGCTGCCCGAATCCGCGACCGTATCCGGGAATTCGAAGAAGAGCGGGATTCACAGGAAGGGCGGGACCCCGGGGATCTTCCGGCCGCGGACCTGAGCTCCGCCGTAGAGTTCAATATGTTCGATGATGAGGATTATCAGGACTTCGATGACGAAGCAGACAACGACGGCGAGGACATCGAGTCCGATAATTAGTCCATCAGTTAGAAAACAAGCCGGTCAATGCCTCAGCGGTAAACCTGGCGTGGCTGATTCGTTCTTCCTCCACTGATTCGCCGGAGAATAGCGATTCCTCGAACAGCAGCGCAACCTCGCTGATGTCGGAACGAATCTTTTCTTCGCTGAATTCGCTCAGGCTTATCCGCTCGGATTCGCTGTTTCGGTACATTTCCTGGTACAGCAACGAGCAGTTCGCCGCTATTTCCCTGATCGTTTCACTTTTTCGAACCTGGAGCCCGTGGGTGCCCGCCTGAAGTACGATGGATGTGAATATCTGCTCGAGGGTTCGGATTTCCCGTTTCTTTTCCGGGCTTTGCACCGATGCGCGAATGCTTCGGGAAACAACTGCCTGGATAATCTCCTTTTGCTCGCTTTCGCTCTGGACCCGGCTTTTTTTCCGTCCGCCGCCTTTCAGAGCCTTAAGAAGGCTTACAATCCCCCTGAAAGGAAAACTGACCATCTGCCAGAGACTTCGGAAAAACCCTGCCCCCCACAAACGAAACAGGCTTGCCAGTTCAGCCAGTGCCGATTTGAGAGTGTTCGATCGGATAGCCCTCATGAGCGCGCGGATAATCCGGGGATCGCGGATCAGGGGGATGATAAGGAGATAGATGCCCAGGGCGACCAGCCCCACCCTGAACAGATTGTCCATAAAATCGAAATACCATTGGGCAGCCTGGTTCGGTGCCTGGCTTGCGTAGTCCCCCAGGGTACCGGTGCCCGTATTCCCTGGCGGGTTCAGGAAGCGCAGCCGGTTGAGCCGGTTCATGGCCCGGGGTGCGTTCATCCGGTCGAAAAGGCCGGCAAGGGCGAGGAATATGGGCTGGGGGGAGATCAGGCTGCGATTGCCGAAAAAGGGAATCGCCAGTAGTCCGGCGGCGGCGATGAGGGCCGTCATCAGGGAAGATCGTCTTCGCCGCTGATCATCAGCGGGAATAGCCCCCCAGGCAAGGTAGTGATGATCTTCTGCATACATCCTGGAAACCGCTCCCATGAGCACTTGTCCGAGAATCGAAAAGATCGCAACGATTTGAATGCCCGTCGGCAGCGGATATATCTCCGCCGAATAGGCGATAAGGATCACGGAAGTAAGGAAAAGCCGGAATGACGCCCCGCGGATACTGGTTTGCATCATAGTAAAAGACCCAAGTACGAACAAGCGTTCATCCTGTAAAACCCTGGTGAGTTCCTGTCCCCGTCTGGATTCCAGAAGGCGGGCAATGTCGAAGCGGCTGGTATATCGGTCGAAAACCAGGGAATGGCTGAACCAGTAGCCCGAGCCCCATATCAGCATGAAAATCGCTACGCCCCCGGGTACCGGAGTTAACTTCCAGCTGCCGAGGAATTGCACTGACATGGCGTAGGCGTACAGGAACAGGGCGAGGACAAACAGCTCCCGGAGTTTTCCGGAAAATTCATTCCGGCTGCGGGGCGCAAAAACCGCCACCAGGTAGTCTTCGACGCTCAGCAGAAAGCCGAGAATCGCAAACGGGAGGATGCCCGATTCAAAGGCCAGGCCCGCGGAACGGGCCACGTCGCGAACCGCACATGCCAGCAAAAGGAACAGGCCAAGGCTGCTGATGGTGCTTATGGCAAAATATCCGGCGCTTCGGCGCAACATGATTCGCGAGCTGTCAACGGGCAAGGAGGTCCTCCCCGTATTCTTCCAGGCTCACGATTCTGTGCCGGTTCAAGCTGGGTTTCATGCCGTGCTGGACATGACCGTCCCGGCGCTGCCGGTCCTGAAGCAGCCAGAATTCGAATTCGCTGCTTACCGGAAGGCTTGCGGCAATATACTCATACTGCTCCATTGGTATGGCGGGGCTCACCAGGGTGATCCGATCCGCCATTGAGTAGCGGAAGCTTCCCATGACAGCCGTAATATCGGCAGCGTCCTCCCTTGGCGCTTCCAGGGCCGCCAGGGCTTCGAGCATGACCGGCACCTGATTTTTACCCCGGCTGATAAGCAGGGGATCGCTGCTGTTGATCACCAGCGCCACCTCCTGATCCAGGGAATCGTAAAAGCTGCACAGACTGGCGGCAGCCTCGATGCATCGCTCGAAATGCTGGAACTTCCGCCCGTGGGTGTAGGCGTCGGCATGGATATTCAGAACCACGACCGCCGGCGCCGAGAGGGTGGATGCGTATTCCATTACCTGGAGGCTGCCGGTTCGTGCGCTGGCCTTCCAGTGGATCTGCCGGGGATCGTCGCCGGGAACGTAATCCCGCATGCTCCGATAGCGGCCGGGATCTTCGTAGAGGCGGTTGGCGGTCTGGATTGCTCCGATGGGCAACCCCCGGGTTATCGGAATACCCAGGGGATATACCCGTGGCAGGACCAGCAGTTCGGTGGGGGCGCTTACCGGAATCTGCCGGCGAAACAACCCGAGGGGATCGGAGAATACCACCGCTCCGGGGCCTAAAACAAAACGCCCGCGCCGTTCGCTTTTCACCCGGTATTCCAGATACCCGGTTTCACCGGCTTCCAGGCTCAGGACAGCCACCATGGGATCCAGGCTGGTCATGCCGCCTGATTCGTCTGATATCAGAATATAAGGCAGGGGTACCGGCAGGGGATTGCTGATTCTGATTCGAATGGGGGTTTCCGCCAGGCGGAAAGTCCGGGGTGCCTGATCGGCCCGTTCCACGATGAGCTGGCGTTCGATGAGCTTCACATAGAGGAAACTCAGGCCGGTGAGGGTGATAAACAGCCCCGCCAGCCATTGAAGTATCGCGATGGGAATAAATATCAGAATGAGGATGGCGCTGAATAACGGTGCGAACCATGCGCCCATATCAGGCCCGCTGTTCGCCGGCGGGAGCATCGGTGAGCTCGAGGATATCCCGGAGCACCGCTTCGGAGGTTTTTCCATTCATTCGCGTTTTGGGTTTGAAGATTACGCGCTGGGGGCATAACCGCACCAAGAGGTCTTTT
>CAWZYW010000375.1:0-3549 GCA_963966255.1 uncultured Salinispira sp.
AAGAGACAGCAGTTCTCCGATGCTTTGTTCGGCACTTCGGTGGTGGATAAATACTCCTCCCATTTCCTCCCATGCCGCCTGCAGCTTGAGACGGTCGTCAACCAGAACCGGGACCGGAGGGTCCTGGCTTCCCGAGGCGGCCTGGGTGATCCGCTCGGCGGCTTTTGCCGCTTTTTGCCGGGACATGCAGGTGATGACCTCCACCGCTTCCCCCAGTTCCCGGGCGCACCAGTTCCGCTTCTGTGGTTCGGCCCAGGAGCCCATCGGAAGACCCGTGAGGATGATCGGCGAGTGGGGCAGGGCGAAATCCCAGAGCGTGCGGCCGTCGGGCATCCATTCCAGTTGATCGTAAAAATCAAGGGTCCGGGCTAGCCGGGGCCACATCTGCCGGGGTTCCAGATCTGACGGAAGTTTTCCGGTTGTTTTTTTAACACCGCGATCGAAATCCACCAGGACGCCGTCCAGGTCGAGGAATAGCAGGTATGTTGACGTCTTATTCATTCCATGAGCCTAACACAAGCCCGGCCCGCTGTGGTAGAATTAAAGCTGCATCTTCAAAGAGGAAAGCTATGAGAGCGATAGATATCATCATGAAAAAACGGGAAGCCGGTGAGCTGAACGAAGCCGAGATCAGTTTCCTTATTAATGGTTACGTGGACGGCAGCATTCCCGAATACCAGGTATCTGCCTTCCTGATGGCGGTGTTTTTCCAGGGCATGACCGCCAGGGAGACCTCGGTGCTCACCAATAAAATGATCGAATCCGGATCGGTGATTGACTTGAGCGGACTTGATGCCTATCGCGCCGGTGCCCTGGTGGACAAGCATTCCACCGGAGGGGTCGGCGACAAGGTCAGCCTGATCCTGGCTCCCATGGTCGCCGCCGCCGGCGCTCAGGTCCCGATGATGTCCGGCCGTGGTCTCGGTCACACCGGCGGAACCCTTGACAAGCTCGAAAGCATTCCCGGATACAGCACCGCGCTGGATCCCCGGCGCTTCGCAGAGATTATCGCAAGCTGCGGATTCGCCATGACGGGACAGTCCAAAGATATCGTCCCGGCGGATAAAAAGCTTTACGCGCTGCGGGACGTCACCGCCACCGTTGAGTCGGTTCCGCTGATTACCGCGAGCATTCTCAGCAAGAAGTTCGCCGAAGGCGCCCAGCACCTGGTATTCGACGTGAAATACGGCGCGGGGGCGTTTATGAAAACCGATGCTGATGCCAGGATCCTCGCTGAATCCCTGGTGCGAACCGGACAGGAGCTCGGCCGCGGGGTCACTGCGGTGATCACCAATATGGATGTACCCCTGGGAAGCATGGTGGGGAACTTTCTCGAAGTTGAAGAAAGCATCGCCTGTCTGGAAAACCGCGACTGGAATTGCGATATCGTCGGCGGGGTCCCTAAGGTGACCGGCCGATCCGGCGACCTGATGGAGGTAACCATCACCCTCAGCGCCTGGATGCTGGTGGTCAGCGGTATCGCCGCGGACTTCGCCGAGGCCCTGGACCGCTCCCTTTCGGTTCTGGCTGACGGCAGCGCCCGCGGCAAATTCTGGGAAAACGTCGCGCTTCAGGGCGGAGACCGGGGTGCCGCCGAAAAGCTCGTCGGCGTCCGTGACGGATTGACGGTCCGCGATATCAGCGCTCCGGCCACCGGGTTTCTCAGCCGGATGAATGCATACAAGGTCGGAAGCGCATCGGTGATTCTCGGCGCAGGCAGGAACGTGGCCAGCGATGACGTGCTTCCCGACGTGGGCATCGAAGTGCTGCACAAACCCGGCGAGAAGGTCGATGCGGGACAGCCCCTGCTGCGGCTGTTCGCCCGGGAAGAATCGGCTTTGGACCGCGCCGAGGAATACCTGGCTGATGCTCTGGATATCAGCGAAGACCCGCCGCGAATCCCGGATATCATTCACAGCGTAGTACAGTAAACCAAACAGGCAAAGCAGGCTTTATATGTTTTCAAACATCCCCATGGCAAGCGCTGATGATTGTCAGCTCTTTGCGAAGAAATACGGCACCGACGAACTGACATCCCGGCTCCTGCTGCGGCGGAATATCACCTCGCCGGAGACTCTGAAGTACTTCCTTCACGATGACCTGCGGATTATCCATAACCCCTTCGCGTTTTCACAGATGGATCTCATGGTCGATCGAATCGGCGCAGCGATAGGCGAAGGCGAGAAGGTGCTGGTTTTCGGCGACCGGGACAGCGACGGCATCACGGCCACCGTACTGCTGGTTGAGACTCTGCGCGGCAGGGGCCTGGAGGTGTTCTGGGAAGTCCCCATGGGAGACGATCACTACGGACTCCAGATCCCGGTGATCGACACCTATGCCGCCAAGGACGTAACCCTGTTGATCACCGTGGACTGCGGAATCGGCAACGTCAGTGAAGTGGCTCATGCCGCATCCCTCGGCATCGACAGCCTCATCGTTGACCATCACAACCCCGGGGATGTGCTTCCCGATGCCGTCGCCATCGTCAATCCAAAGACCGAAGGCGAGAACTATCCCTTCGAAGGTCTGAGCGCCGTAGCCCTGGCGCTGAAAGTATCCATGGCCCTTGAGATAGCCGATAGCGACCTGTACAACCAGACCTTCTGCCTGCTCAATGCCCGTCCGGGAAACGACAGTATCATCGTCGAAGCGGTAAAAATGACCAATCTGGTGGAGCAGCAGCGGATCACCGAGACCTTCGTTAACGGCTCCGGCGAATCCCAGCTGGCCCGACTGGTGGATTTTATCCGCGACCAGGCGATTCTGGTGTATCAGGCCGAACCTCAGAAAAAACTTTTTGAACAGCTGTTCGGCACCGGCGTGGAAATCGCGTTCACTGACATTGCCCCTGAAATCTGGAAGCAGTTTCCCCAGCTTCGGGACCGGAGCCTGCTGCGCATGCTTCAGGGATCCAGGCTCAGCCGTTTCAGTTCCCGCCCGACCCAGGAAATCGATGCTGCGGTGCAGCTCCTGATCAGTTATCTTCACGCCCGCAATCCAGCCATCCTCGATACGGTGCGAAGCCAACTTGACCTTACCGCCCTGGGTCTCATTGCTGACATGATGCCCCTCCTCGATGAAAACCGTATTCTGGTTCGCCACGGACTTCAGCGGCTCGCAGCCAGCGAGAGGCCAGGTCTTCGGGAGCTGATGGCCCGCCTGGGTCTTCTGGGCCGGCACCTGACCTCTACTGAGGTATCCTGGAAACTCACCCCTTCGATCAATGCCACCGGCCGGATGGGCAAGCCCGATCTGGCGGTGCGGCTGCTGCTGGGTGAAGGGGATCCTTCGGCCCTGGCCGATGAAATCTACGCTTTGAACGAGGAGCGCAAGCGCCTGGGAAGCGAAGCCTGGGACGCGGTATTGCCCGGAGCGAAACAGTCTCTCGAAGAGTATGCCGGCAATTTAACGGTGGTCCGTCACGACCGGATTCATCGGGGAATAACGGGAATCGTCGCCGGCCGCCTGAGCCGGAAGTTCGAGGTCCCGTCTGTGGTTATCGCTGAACTGGAAGAGCATTTTGTCGGATCGGTGCGCAGCATCCGGGGC
>CAWZYW010000376.1:0-3548 GCA_963966255.1 uncultured Salinispira sp.
GGGGACCCCGCTCCCAGCGTCGGCGGTTTCTTCGGCGGGACTTGTACTTCCGCCTTCCGGTCCCTGCGCTTCTTGGGCAACCCGTCGCCGGATGCGCCGGAATTCTCCCTCGAGAGCGGAGATATCCAATGAGCCATCCTCATACCGGTCGATGAGACTGCTGATCTGCTGATAGGATTCATCGTAACTCATCCCCATGATCCGATAGAAATTGCCGAGATAGCCCCGAAGCTCTTCTCCCGAGGGCTCCCCATCGACGGAGACGGCAGTGCGGATCTCCATCTCCCGAAGCATTTCCTGGACAAGCAGGGCGTTCCGCTCACGCTGCCGGGCGATCCGGTATTCCATGAGAAGCCCGTCCTGCAGCATCGCGAAAAATCTTCGCCCTTCCACTGCGCTGATATCGCCATCGGCCATGCCGTCGAGAATCGCGTCGAGGATTCCCGATTCATCCGAGTATGGCCGGCCGAATTCTTTCCGGAGTTCGGAAAATTCTTCCCTGGCCTGAAGCGCCGTCATGGTCTGCCTGGCAAGTTGATCGGCGATGTCTTCGAAAATTTCGCCCCGAAGCCCGACGAAGTCATCGGGCGCTTCCGATCCGCCGCCGGCATATAGGGAAAATGAGAACAGCAGCCACAGGATTCCCGCGGCCGCCATGATTCTGTTTGTAGTTCCGGGCACTCGGTTTGTCATGACTCTCCCTTGAAGTATAACCCCTTCTCCGGATAATGGCGAAGACCCCGACGTCATCAGACCGGACCGACCTTCACCGGAGAAGGGGACGGGTTTACTTGCCGCTTCCGCTACCCTGAGAACCGTCGGCAGGTGTCGCAGGACTCTCAGCAGGAACATCGCCCGCATTTTCCCCTGCAGCCTGGGTCTGCACCTGATTGCGGTTCTGATTCTTCAGCTGCTGCATAAGCTTTTCCCGTTCCTGCAGCTGTTCGGCATCCAGCCCCTCGCATGCCTCATCCATCTGATAGAATTCCTCCCTGGCCTGGGTCATGGTCATGGTCTTGGTTTGAACCGCCTCAAGGATCTGCTCCATGCGCTGATATTCCTCGTTGTCCTCCCGGCCGTAGTCCTGCCGGACCGATTGCAGCTCACGGGCCGCCTCGGAAACGCTGATCTCGCCGCCCTCCACCGCATCGAGTAAATCACTGAACTCCTCATCCAGGACGATGCCGTATGGCTTATCGTTTTCCGCCGCTCCCCGGGCGAAAATCATTGAAGGGATCAGCAAGCTCAAAGCCAATAAAATCAAGATGCTCCGAAATCGGCTGCTATCCATCAGTTCCGCACGTTTTTTTCCTGTCATAATCGTACTCCTCGGTACCATGGTTTTCGACGCCGCTGCGCCGTTCAATAGTCAACCTAACGGAAGAATATGGCGGAAATGCGGCGCGAAAAGAAAAACCGTGAAAACCGCTGTTTCTTCGGCTGAGGGCTCAGGTGCTGGATCAGCCGGGGATATTCTGATATAATCCGAATTAATTAAAAATCGAAATATCGGAGCATATCCATGAGCAGCATAAGCAAAGAAGAATTCCTGGCCTCCGCCAGACCCCAGTTTCTTGCCGACACGGCGAGTTTCCTCGAACAGGCCGACTTCCTCCTGGGAACCATCGAGAACAGCGACGCCACCACCGATGAAGTCATCGAGCTGATGCAGATCTTCCAGACCATCGGCGAAAACGCCGAAGCCAACGAAGAAGCGAACATCGCCAGCGCCGCGAGGATGACCTGTTCCTTCCTGGACCGGGTTCTGGCCGAAGAGGCAGCCTTCGACGATGGAATACAGACGAACCTCCGCCAGAGTATCTCTGCCCTGCGGGAAGTCTGCGCCGCCGCCTGAGCCGGGGAAGTTTATACAGTCCGGGAAATTATCCTTGCAGAATCCATCGCTTCATTCGTACAATGTTGTATGGATATAAAATTGAATCAGGATTCAGCCATCACCGTCAGTCTTCGAAGAGCCGAGCAGATTGACCGGGACAGCGAAGAACGATTTGTAAGCCTCGTCGAATCGGCAATCAGCCCGGCGGAAGTCAGCTGGCTCTTTGTATTCCAGTCCATGAAGAAGTTCGTGCCCCGTTGGCTTTTTGTTAAGCTGCTGCATCGGGCATCACGGAAAACACCGTATATCGGATTCATGATCGAACCCTATAGCCTCTTCCTGTTTTTTCGACTGAAAGACCTGGATAAGGCCCGGGCCATGCTTCCCGAGCGCTATAAACTGATCAAAACCAGTATTTTCGCCGACGAAGAGCCGGACTATTACTATGGCCTGGGTGCATTCAATACCCGGGCAAGCAGTTTCTGGGGAGCCCGTCTGGAGTCCTACCTGATCGCTGAAGACCGGGAAACCGGGCTCCTATCGTTCATTTTCATCGATATTCTCAGCAACGCCCTCATCGCCCTGCCAGCCGAGGGCATCGCCGACCCCAATTGCGAAACCGCCCTGGTCACCTTGAGCTCCCGCGGGAGCATATTTCTCAATTTCCAGGATGCCCGGACCCGCCGGGGCCTGAAACTCCGAGGAAATATCGACGGCGGGCAGTTCCGCCCCCTGGATCAGCGTTTGTGGCTCACCGGCAATACCTCCATCGCCCACAGCGACGAGCTGGCCGCCGGCGAGGAAGATCCATTTGCTGTACTGTTCGATCCGGCGGAGGTGGAAAAAGCCCTGGATATCCCCCTGGAAGATATCGAGATCAGCGAAAACAGCCTCTTCCCGGACATCGCCGAGACCCGGCCCGTACGGGCGGTGGTCTTCCCCTACCCCCAGCACTACATCGCCGACAGCCCGGGCTGTCGGACCTATGTGAAAGATCGCTCGGACATGCTCAGGCGTTACGACGAAATGGCCGGCCGGGAATCGCTGCGCACCTTCTCGGCGGCCCCGCTTCGGATATTCGCCGCCGCCGGACTGCTCATGACGGTGATCGTTCCTTTGGCTTTACTCGGAGTGTGGCTGTTCGGGGGGTAAGCATCGGAAAAATCGCTGTCCGCAGATCTTTGAACCGATCTGCAACGAATCAAAGCTGATAAACAATTTGATTATATTCTGTTATCCGCTTGTTATGGGTTTTCATGCCCACCTGTCATATTCTCCCGATATCCACCGAAGCATCGGCAAGGAGATATCGGATGAGAATTTTTTTAATGACGCTATTGCTCAGCCTGACGTGTTCATTTGCGGTATCTGCTCAGCAGGTCCCGGAGCGCTGGCAGGAATGGAAAACTGATATTACCGGCAGTGCCGCGGAGCTGGAACTGCAGCAAGTCCTGATTACCGACTACGACGCCGACTGGAATGAAATCCGGAACCGCAGGGTATCTGGCCGGATGGCATCGCGCTCAATGTCCGGGAATAACAGCCCCTTTCCCGAGGGCATGAGCCTGGAAACCATGCCGGTCATGTATTTCAATCTGCCCTGGGATTTCGGCGAGTCCCGACCCATCGAAGGAAGCCGTATCCCCGGAGCAATCGGCATCGAGATGTTCGCCGATGCGGAGCGAAGCGTTCGCGGAGAACTGTGGTACGA
>CAWZYW010000377.1:0-3542 GCA_963966255.1 uncultured Salinispira sp.
GATATTATCAACTCCATCGGGGAAAAAAGCATGATTCTTCCGATTCCCGTACGCGGTCCGGAAGGCGAATCGGATCAACGCCAGGCCTCGGAAACAGAGGGTGATTCTCCGGTTCCGCATTTTATATGGCCCCACCGGTGGGAATACGACAAGGGACCTGAGCTTCTGCTGGAGTTCTGCAGAATCCTTCGAGAACAAGGCCGCGAGTTCCGGATCAGTCTGTTGGGACAGCGTTTCAGAAGCCGCCCCCGGCCCTTTGCCGACTTGTTTGCTGAATTCGAACGCGAGCTGGTTCAGCCCCGGCCCATCGAAGACGGGAATGCATATCTGTCATTCCTGCGCTCCTGCGCCGCGGAAGGCAACGGGTGGGTGCTATCCACCGCAGGCCACGAGTTTTTCGGCATCGCGGTAATGGAAGGGGTATTGGCAGGACTCCTGCCCTTGGTGCCCGACGGATTATCATATCGCGAATTGATCGCAGGTCCCTGGCGCTATCCCCTGCCAGAACCCGAGGATTCAATAAAGACCGCCCATGCAGATCCGGCCTTCGCCAGGAGAGCCGCCCGATCAATCTATCGCGTGTGGGAGAAGCTCGACGGGCATCGGCAGCTGAGCCAGGCGATACAGCCCGGTGATTTGGAGGGCATTCTGCTTCTGGATCCCAGGCCGGCAGCAGTACTGCCGGCATATATCGAGGTACTGGAAGAATTGCTGTCACAAGCCCGGTCAATCGCCTGATCCGGCGCTCAGCCAGCCGAAGGCTTACAGGGCCTGAACCCGCACTTCCCCGCTGGCCAGATAGCGAATGCCCTCCACCGCCGCCCGGGCGGCGGAAATGGTGGTGGTATAGGGTACTTTGTGCCGAAGGGTGTGGATGCGCAGGTAACCATCGTCCATCTGGGTGAAGCGTCCCCGTGGGGTGTTGATGACCAGATCGACCCGCCCGGCTTCCAGATGATCGACCACGTTGGGATTCCCCTCGTGAACCTTCAGGAGCACCTCGCTCATGATGCCCTGGTCAAACAGGAACTGAGCGGTTCCCCGGGTAGCCATGATATCGAATCCCAATTCCACCAGGTCCTTCACGATGGGCAGCACCGCCTCCTTGTCAAAGCGGTTCACCGACACGAACACCCGGCCGGAAGTGGGAAGCACCGTCCCGGTGGCACTGGAGGCCTTGGCGAAGGCCTCGCCGAAACTGACCCCCAATCCTATCGCTTCGCCGGTGGATTTCATTTCGGGGCCCAACATGGGATCGGTATCCTGGAAGCGGTCGAAACTGAACATGGCTTCCTTCACCGCCCAGCCGGTGTTGCACTGGCCGAGACCGACTCCGGGCAAGGGCTTGCCGTCGGGGCCGGCAACCGGCGCGGAAATCAGGCCCTGCTGCGCCAGGTTCTGACCCTCCCAGAGCTTCACTGCGGCATCCACCAGATCAACGCCGCTGGCCTTGGAGATGAAAGGTACGGTCCGGCTGGCCCGGGGATTCACTTCCAGAACGTAGAGCACCTCGTCTTTGACGGCGAACTGGATATTCAGGAATCCCCGTACCCCGACCCTCCGGGCGATCTTGGCGGTGGCCTCGGCGATCTGAGCCTGAATCACCGGGGTGGTCTTGTAGGCGGGAAAGACGCAGGCCGAGTCCCCGGAGTGGACGCCGGCGGCCTCGATATGCTGCATTATCCCCGCAACATACACATTTTCACCATCGCAGAGAGCGTCCACGTCATACTCGTACGCATCGTCCAGGAACTGATCCACCAGGATCGGCTTGTTCTCGCTGACCTCGACATTCCGTCGGATAAAATCCCCAAGCTCCTCGCGGTTGAAGGCGATCATCATGCTCCGTCCCCCCAGCACGTAGCTGGGCCGCAGCAGCACCGGGTAGCCGATTTCATTGGCGAATTTTTCCACCTGGGTAAGGGTCACGGCACTGCGGTTCTCAGGCTGACGAAGATCCAGGTCCCTGAGCAGTTCTGCGAACTGTCGGCGGTCTTCGGCACCTTCGATGGAATCGACCGGGGTGCCGATGATGTTGGCCCCCCAGTTCATCAGCTCGCGGGCCATATTCAGCGGCGTCTGTCCACCGAGCTGCACGACCACGTCCCGAATGCCTTCGGTTTTCATGACCTCTTTCACATCCTCGAAGGTAAGGGGTTCGAGGTAGAGACGATCCGATACATTGAAATCGGTGGAAACCGTTTCGGGATTGGAATTGATAATTACGGTTTTCCGTCCCTGCCGGCGGTATGCCAGCGAAGACAGAGTACAGCAGGTATCGAATTCCAGCCCCTGGCCGATGCGATTCGGACCCGAGCCCAGGATAATCACCCCCTTCTGTTCCATGGGATGGGACTCATTGATTTCCCCCCAGGTGGAATAGAAATACGGAGTGGCCGCTTCGAATTCTCCGGAACAGGTATCGACGAAGTGGTATCCGGCGTGTATGCCCATGGCTTCCCGAAATGCGGTGACCTCTCCCGCTTCCGGAGCCGGTGAGGATCCTGCCCGGCGAATCAGATGGGCGATGCGCTCATCGGAAAGCCCTGACCGCTTGGCATCCAGGATCAGATAGGGATCCCAGTCACCGACGGGCATAGCGGCCAGTTCGCCCATCGCTGCTTCAAGCCGGGCGAGCTCGAGCATATTATACAGGAACCAGCGGTCGTAACCGCTGCGGGCATTCAGCTCGTCCAGAAAAGCGAGCGCCGCCTCTTCGCCGCCAGCCCGGGCCCGCTTCACCGCGGTGTACAGGGCGAAAATCCTCTTCGGATGGAGGGTGTCGATCATGGGGGCGAGCTCTTCCTCGCTTGCATCCTCCAGGTCATCCAGCCCTTGTACGCCCAGCTCGCAGGAGCGGAGGGCCTTGTTCAGGGCTTCGTTGTAGGTCCGGCCCAGCGCCAGGGATTCGCCGACACTCTTCATCTGTGTACCGAGCTGAGCGTAGCCGCGGGGAAATTTTTCCAGCTCGAAGCGGGGCACCTTCACGGCGACGTAGTCCAGGCTCGGCTCGAAACAGCTCACGGTCTTCCCGGTGATATCGTTGATGATCTCATCGAGAGTATAACCCACCGCAAGCTTGGCGGAGCTGCGGGCGATGGGAAAGCCCGTGGCCTTGGAAGCCAGGGCCGAAGAGCGGCTGACCCGGGGGTTCATCTCGATGACGATCATCCGGCCGTCCTCGGGATTAAACGCAAACTGGACATTTGATCCGCCGCAGTCGACCCCCACGGCCCGTAGGATATCGATGGAGGCGGTGCGCATTTTCTGATATTCCACGTCCGACAGGGTCTGGATGGGCGCCACCGTGATGGAATCTCCGGTATGGACCCCCATGGGATCGACGTTTTCGATGGAGCAGATGACAACGGCATTGTCCGCCTTGTCCCTCATCACTTCCATCTCGAACTCCTTCCATCCCAACAGGCTCTCTTCGATGAGAGCCTGATGAACCGGTGATTCATCCAGGGCCCGGCGGATCTTGGGAGCCACCTCTTCCCAGGTTTCCGCGATGGAGCCCCCGCGGCCGCCCAGGGTAAAGC
>CAWZYW010000378.1:0-3539 GCA_963966255.1 uncultured Salinispira sp.
GTCCCGAATAACCCCTTCCATCTGACTGGTGCTGCCGGCAAAATCCGAAGCACCAGTAACGTCGGTATCGCATTCGGGATGGCTGATAACCACCAGGTCATCGAACTGCGCCCTGGCTGCATCAATATCCTGTTTGGTAAACTGCTCATGAACCATACACTTGCCCTGTTCCCAACTGATGATTTTCTTGTTGGTTTTCAGGGCGACGTTTTTCGCCAGGTAGGCGTCGGGGAGAAAAATCACGCTGTCGCTGTCCAGGGATTCCACTACCTTAACGGCATTGGCGCTGGTACAGCACACATCGGTTTCCGCTTTCACCGCTGCCGAGCAATTGACATAGGTGACCACCGGAACGCCGGGATATTGGGCTTTTAATTTCCGTACGTCCTCGGCGGTTATGCTTTCGGCTAGGGAGCAGCCGGCTTCCAGGTCGGCAATCAGACCTGTCTTTTCGGGACTCATGATTTTCGCGGTCTCCGCCATGAAATGAACCCCGTTAAACAGGATGATATCCGCATCGGTGTTCGCCGCTTCCCGGGCCAAACCGAGACTGTCGCCTACGATATCGGAAACCCCGTAAAACACATCCGGGGTCATATAATTGTGGCCCAGGACAACCACGTTCATCTGCTTTTTCATATCCCGTATTTTTTCTATTTTCGCCATAGCCTCATCCACCTCAAAGGGAAGGATGGACTTTTCGAGTTTGGCACGTACTTCATTGAGGGTTTTGGGCAAATTCATGTGAGGAAGATACTTCATCGCGATGGTTGTATCAAGGTTTTTGCAGTGCCCCGAAAACGGCTGATGATTGAACTAATCGTTCGTTTCACCTTTGTTTGGGCGGTACACCGTGACCCGGTTTTTCCCGCCCCTCTTGCTGCGGTAAAGAGCCTGATCGGCATTGTCGATAAAGTGTTGGGAGTTGACCTCGTTGAGCGGATCGAAGGATGCCAGCCCCAAAGAGATGGTGACGCTGACGCTGGCGTCATCAAGGCTGAAGCTGGTCTGTTCCACCGATTGCCTGATGCGTTCGGCTATCTGAACTGCGACGGCCTCTTCGGCCCCGGGCAGGAGGATGACGAATTCCTCCCCACCATAGCGTGCGGCCATATCGGTTTGCCTGATGCATCCGAGCATAATCCGGCTCACACCGATGATCACTTCGTCGCCCATCAAGTGACCGTAACCGTCGTTCAGGCTTTTGAAATTATCGATATCGATCATGATGATGCTCAGTTCCTGCTCATTCCGGCGGCACAATGCGAGCTGACTGCCCAGGGTATCTAGGAAAAAGTGACGAAGACGCAAGCGGGTCATCATATCGGTGGTGGTTACTTCGTAAAGAAAGGCGTTGTGTACGGCAATCCCCGCAAGTATGGCGATGCTTTCTACGTATTCCCGGTCTTCCCTGGTGATCTCCTGGTTTCCGATAGGGTCGCCGAGGACCAGCACCCCGTTGATTACATCTTTTGCCCGCAGCGGGACGATAAGAGATGGTTCTAGATCGCTGATCGGCTTGAGTACATCTTCATCGAGTCGGGTGATCAGTTCCTGCATGCTGTGGCTGCGGGGAGAGTCGTGAAGGTAATCGATCAGCTTATTTCCCTCGGGTATCAGTCTGAGTTCGCCGGGGCTTATGTCAAAACCGACCTGGCTGCGATGAAGTACCAGGTCCTGGGAACCGATGTCCCTGCGTACGAACAGTCCGGCTTTCAGAAGCTTTAATTGGCCCATGCAGATATAAAGGATTGATTGGATAAGAGCGTTGTAATCGAGACTTGAGTTCAGACTTTTGCTGATTTCAATGAGTTGGGTGAGATCGAAAATCTTCTTTTCATATCCTGCAATCAGTTCGGCCTGGGTAACTTCGCTCATAATTCTTAAAAAACAGTATAGTGTATATTCTCCGAAGAGACCCTGTCAGTTATCAATTAAATATGTGTCGTATATCGCTGTTGTCTCCGAGGATTTCGAGGAGCTTCTGGTTAGCTTCCGATCTCCGAATTGAGCGTTTTGCGGATGTTATCAAATTCTGTATGCGGTTTGCCGTCGAACTGCTCTCCAGGCTTTCCTGACGTTCTTCCACATTGAACAAATCACTGGCGGAAAGGAGAAAACTGAACTCCCCGGGATCCATGGACTGGAGGAACTCCCGATCGAGACTTTTGTTATTCAGCTCTGCCAGACGGGAAAAGAGATCGATGGCCTCATCCTTCAGACGCTGGGCTTCATGTTCGGCATTTTCTGTTCCGCAATCATCAAAATACCGCACGGTTGATTTGAGGTACAATCCGCTGTCGTCGATGCTCTCGAGGTAGAAACGCTTTTTCCCCTCGATGAGTATATCCTTCCGTCCGTCGTCATATCTCTTGATAAGTTTAATGATGCCTGCCGAACATCCGGCCGAGCGGAAGTTGCTTCCATTGTAATAGACAATGCCGAAAGGCTGATTATTTTCCAGGCATTGGTCTACCATTTCTCGGTAGCGTTCCTCGAATATATGAAGAGGCACGCGCATTTTCGGCAGGAGAACCATTCCTATGGGAAATATAGGTATCTTTTCTTCCATCTCTTGGAATATACAAATACCGGACTGAAATAGAAAAGAATTTCGTCCCGATGAGGCTTCATTGACGGGTGGTATTGAAAAAACTATACTTCAGCCTGTACTGAGTGCAGCAATCCCAATCCCATCTATACGGAGCACAGCCGTGAAAAAACTAACAAAAATCGTCGCCACCATTTCTGATATGAAATGCGACGCAGAGTTCCTGAAGGAACTGTATGATGCGGGCATGAACGCCGTTCGCCTGAACACTGCCCACCAGGATCAAGCCGATACCCTTAAGGTAGTGAATTCGGTCCGAAGCTTTTCCGACACCATCCCGCTGATTGTCGATACCAAGGGCCCCGAAGTCAGAACCACCCAAAAGGAATCGGATATCATCGTGGAGACCGGAGACATCATCAAGATGGTTGGAAATCCGGACAAACTTTCGAGTAAGGACTGCGTATATCTGAATTACGATGGCTTCGTCGAGGACGTGCCCGTCGGAAAAACCGTTCTCATCGACGACGGTGATGTAGCCCTCCTGGTGAAGGATAAAAAGGACGGCGCTCTGATCTGCGAGGTTCAAAACGATGGTGAAATCGGTGGGAAAAAGAGCGTTAATGTCCCTGGCGTGCACATTCATCTGCCGGCGCTCAGCGATCGCGACCGGGGATATATCGAATTTGCAATCGAACATGATATTGACTACATCGCCCACTCATTCGTCCGGAACAAGCAGGACGTTCTGGCCATTCAAGAATTGCTCGACAAAGGTAACAGCGATGCGAAGATCATCGCGAAAATCGAAAATCAGGAAGGGGTCGATAACATCGACGAGATCCTGGACGTGGTCCATGGCGTAATGGTTGCCCGGGGAGATCTTGGTATCGAAATCCCCGCGGAGAAAATCCCCGCGATTCAGAAAATGCTTATTCGCAAATGCCGTGAGCGCTGCAAGCCGGTCATTACGGCGACTCAGATGCTC
>CAWZYW010000379.1:0-3524 GCA_963966255.1 uncultured Salinispira sp.
GATTCTGGCCCGGGCATATTCCTCTGAAGCACCTGAGCGCATTATCACCGCCCAGTCGATGGTCTGGGCCAGCAGGACTTCCCGGGCGGCCTGATTCAAGGCCCGCTTCTTAAGACCGCTCACCTTGGGGAATCGCTCCACCAGCTCCTGCATATGCTCGATGGCCGAATGGAGATGACGATATATCCAGTCATTGGCGCCGTTCAGCCACACTTCCGCATACCCCTTATTTCCCCAGGAAGAAAACACCGGTTCCAGCTGCTGCTGATCGCGATTATCCGTCAGATATGCACTTGGGGTATTCGGACGCAATCCGGAAGCATCCTTATGAAGTTTCCGGAGGACAGCTTCGAGCCATTCCACGCCCTCGAACCACCAGTGCCCGAACAGCTCGGCGGAAAACGGTGTGGTAATCACCGGCTCCCGCGTCATGAGGGGCGTGATTTTCTCCATCCGTTCGCGAATGCTGTACAGAAAATTATCAGCGTGCTCGGCTACCTTCTTAGCGGCTTCCCGGGGGCGGTAAACCTGCTTCTCCTGGGTATTGCCGGTTATCGCATAATATTTATAGCCGGTATTGACCCGGAATTCTTCCAGGTGGATGTACGGCTTAATGTAATCGAATTCCAGGTCATGGCCGATATCCCGATAAAAATCCCGGTAACTGATCTCCCCGGGATATCCGTCGGTTTCCGACCATACCCGGTTCACCGACGCCACATCCCGGGCAAACGCGAACAAGCCCGCGGGGGTTTGTACCGGGGCATAGGTTCCTGATTTGGGACAGTTGTCCGCGAATAGGATTCCATGGGCCTCAAGGAAAAAGTAGTTGATTCCATGTTCCCGGAGTAATTCTTCCAGTCCGGGAAAATACCCGCATTCCGGAAGCCAGATTCCATTGGAAGCCCTGCTGAAAACTTTGCGATGACTGTCCAGGGCTGCTTCCAGGTGCGCGTGGATATTGGCCGGATATTGCTCGTAGAACGGAAGGAAGGGATAGGTGCCGGGACTGGTGATTATTTCAATATTGCCTTTTTTCTGGTGATAATCGAAGCCGGAAAGGATGTCATGCTGCAGGTCTCCGGTAAACAGATCCAGATTTGAGCGGTACAGCTGGAGGTACATTTCAGAAAGAGGGGCGAAGTTGTCATCATTTCGATTCCGCTCGACTTCTTTCTCACCGAGCTCCACCAGTTTATTCAGATGTTCGATGTATCGCGCCTGAAGCAATTCATCCTGAAGCATTGCCGTGAGACTCGGAGAAAAGCTCATGGTAATTCGGGCGGGAATGCCGTCGGCGTCAAGGCGATTGAGCATTCGCAGCAGGGGGATATAGGATTCGGAAATTGCCTCGAAGAGCCAGGTTTCCTCGAGAAACGTCTCGTGTTCAGGGTGCCTGATAAACGGCAGATGCGCATGTAGAATAAGCTGTACGTTGCCCATAGATTCTATCTCCCGCCGGGAAAACCCGGGATATCCTGACTCAATCCTGTTCCAGAACCTCAATCAAGCGGCGCGGAGCACCTTCGAATGAACTGACTCCCAGATCTTCGATACCCGAAAGGGCGATCAAAACTTCGCTTTCCTGATTACTGATGTTTTCGAGGTCCTTACTGAAATTACCTCCCGGAACCCGTATTGCTCCGGACCGAGCGAGGACTTCCCGCCGACTGGAATACACCGCTGAAAGCTCAACGACATAGCTGCGATTCCGGCGGGGAATA
Source organism: uncultured Salinispira sp. (assembly GCA_963966255.1). Taxonomy (GTDB): domain Bacteria; phylum Spirochaetota; class Spirochaetia; order DSM-27196; family Salinispiraceae; genus Salinispira. The sequence continues at coordinate 1,725 of CAWZYW010000379.1, forward strand.
TTAATATACCAGTTGTTATCCTCGGACCGAACCGGGATTTCCATATCTACGGGAGCTGCGGCCGGGGCTTCGGGAGCGTTTGTTTCTTCCTTGGCTTTGTCAAATGAATCCCCGAGCAACTCTTTTATGTTGACCGAGAAATGCAGGAATTCCGGCTCACCGGTAATCCGCGCCCGATCCTGATTGGAAATGTCCCAGTAACTGTACGCCCACTCGGGATCCCGGAGCATCAGCATGATGCGGGTTACATTGTACTGATTCGGAAAGGTAAAGAAGGCGGACTCATCCTCCAGGGGATAGCCGAAAAAATCTTCAATGCTGATAAAGTGCTTCTGATGATAATTGATCGGGTGCGAGTCGGTTTCTTTCTGCTCTTGCCGATGCTCTTCGAGTTCCTCGTAGATGAGCAACTCGAGCTCTGAACGGATATTCCCCGGTATTTCCGCATCGCTTTGCGGATCCAGATCATACTCATCAAATGGATCCAGAGAAAGCTTGTCGGCTAACTTCAAAAGGTCGCTGTCGTTTAATTTGGAAATGCGTTCCCGAGTCATATACCCCGCTACCGATTTGGAAAACTATGGGCATACTAGGTTTTTGTGAGGGATGTGTCAAGATATACGTCGGCCCATTACCATCACAACATCTCCATAACCTAAAATTCTTGCAATTCTATCGACGATTCGTTTAAGCGGTCCGGGAGCCATGCCCACGGGTATGCCGCCCCAGGTTTTCTGCTTCACCGGCTCGAAACCATGACGCTTCAGTAGTTGAAGCAATTCATCGGTGGAAAACAGGTGGGTATGGTCGGCAATCGCCGAGCGCCATTTGGCACCCATGATCGCGGCCTGAAAGCTTTTGCGGTTCGGCGTGGTTATCACCACATGGCCTCCCGGGCGGCAGATCCGGCGTACCTCCGCGAGAAACGCGTTCACATCGGGAAGGTGCTCGATCACGTGGGAAAAATGCACGAGATCGTAGTGCCCGTCCGAGAGCCCTGCCCCTTCGAGGGTATTGATATGGATGAGCACATTGCGCCGATCCATGCCAAAACGGGCTGCTGGGGCGCAGACTTCAAGACCCTCGGCATCCCAGCCCAAATCATTCAGATAACGCACCAGTACCCCGGTGGCGCAGCCCACATCCAGGGCCCTGGGCTTGCTTTCACGCCGGGTGAGCAAATGATTGGTAATTGAGAACACTCCGGCATCGCGGAGACCGTAGCGCATGAGCGTGAAGAAATTCTGGCTGTTTTCAACCTCGTAATCCCGATACTCCTCGTCATATCGTTCGATCAGGTCATCCCCTACCGGACGGGGATTCTGGTAGACATGACCGCAACCGACGCATCGGGAAAACGCAAAATCCCCGCAATCCCAGTGGGGATCGACCTCGCTCCGGTGGCAAATCGGGCAACTGACCCGTTCATGGATTTCATCAGCGCCGGGCTTTTTACTGAACGTCTTATATGAATATTTACTCAGACCGAGGAACTCCCCCGTTAATAGTGAACTCATATGTCTGTGATAACCCCTTTGCGTCCTCTATGGACAGCTCGATGCGGTTTTCCCCCGGCTGAATGGAAACGGGAATCCGTGCGATATCGCCGGACCGGCCGGGAAGAAGAATCAGGTTGTTATCATTTTCGGCAAAGAACGCAAGACCCTGACGGAATTTCAGCTGTTCGTTTACCCGCATGCGCAGGGAGAAAATATCGTTCACGTCGTTCCAGGCAAAGCGTCCGTCAGCCCCTGTCTCTTATACACATCTCCGAGCCCACGAGACCGAGGCTGATCTCGT
>CAWZYW010000380.1:0-3499 GCA_963966255.1 uncultured Salinispira sp.
ACCCGGTCGGCCAGTTTCTGAATCGGAGCCTTGGAGCCTGGGGCTTCCTCGACGATGCTAATGATCCGGGCAAGCAGGGATGCGGCGCCTACATGCACCGCCTCAAAAGAAAAACTCCCGTGGGTGTTGATGGTGCCGCTGACCACCTTGTCCCCCTCGCCCTTCTCCACCGGTAGACTTTCTCCGGTGATGGCGCTTTCGTCCACCGCCGAGCTGCCGGAAACCACGGTTCCATCCACCGGAATCCGCTCGCCGGGTCGCACCAGCACCAGGTCGCCGGGGGCGACGTCGGTCACCGGAATCTCAATGGAATTTCCGTTCCTGCTGACCCGGGCGGTTTTAGGCTGCAGATTGATCAATTGCTTCAGGGCCCTGGATGTACGGCCTTTTGCCACGGCTTCAAAGTATTTCCCCAGAAGGACCAAGGTAATGATCACCGCCGATGCTTCGAAGTACAGACCGCTGCTCTCGATTCCCAGAGGTTCAGCAAAAAAACCGTTGAAAATGCTGAAAAAATATGCAGCCGATGTACCCAGGGCCACCAGCAGGTCCATGCCGGGAGCACCGGCCTTCAGCGAAGAAAATGCCGATCGATAGAAGCGGGCTCCGATCCAGAACTGTACCGGCGTGGCCAGGATCAATTGAAAAAGGGGATCGTGAAGAAACATCAGGGAAGGCACTTCCACCAGCATGGTGACCATGGCACCCAGAAGGGGTATGGACAGCAGGATGGAAATCAGGGTCCGGTTGCGCAGCTTCCGGATATCCGACTGTTTGCGCCGTTCATTTTCATCGGCATCGTCGCTGTGAAGGATTGCGCCGTACCCGGCTTCGCTTACCGAATTGATTATCCGTTCGATATCAACTTTCGCCGGATCGTAACTGACCGTGGCGGTCTCGGTTGCAAGGTTCACGTTTGCGATCTCAATACCATCCTGCTGGCGGATGGCTTTTTCGACATGAGCCACGCAGGACGCGCAGGTCATGCCCTGTATATCGAGTTGGGTAATTTCCATAATCGCTCCCCTATTTTTTCATTTTCCTGATAGTGGTCATCAGTTCGTCCACCACTGCGGTGTCGCCATCCTGAATCTGCTCCACCACGCAGCTGCGGACATGGGCTTCCAGCAGCATGCTTTTGACCCCGTGGATCGCCGATTCGACGCTCATGAACTGATGGAGTATATCGTCGCAGTACACGTCGTCTTCGATCATTCGGGTTATCCCCCGGATCTGGCCTTCGATTCGATTCATTCGCTGTACCATCTGCTGTTTGGTTTCATACGAGTGATGGGCTTTACGCTGATTCTGTACACCGGACATATAGAATACCCCCCTACCCTATATAAGCTATCATATATTCAGACAGAAATCAAACCGGGAAAAGCTTTTATTTTTCCCGCGCCGGGGTCTATACTGCGTTCATGCAGTATTTCGCCGTCGGAAGCTACACTTCCCCCCAGGGTCATGCTCCCGGGGCTAAAGGTCCGGGAATCTCCCTCATCGCCTTTGATGATTCACAAGCCGAGTCGGATTTGATTCATATCAACAGCTATTCAGAATTGGAGAATCCGGGCTATCTGGCCTGGGATCCCAGCCGCAGGCTGCTTTACGCCGCAGGGGAGTCCGGAGGCTCGCGGGGAGCCGTTGAAGTTTTTTCCCTGAACAGGCGCCCCGGTGAGGCTGTCCACCCGTTCCTGCAGCTCATTGCCCGGACAGCGGCAAAAGGCACTGACGCGTGCCATATCAGTGTTTCAGCGGTCGACATGCTGATCCTGACCGCATCCTACGGCGGCGGAAGTATCGCCGGATTTCGCCTCGATGATTCGGGGCTGCCGATAGCGGAACATAGCAGGCGAATTAATTATCTGGGCTCGGGGCCAAATACATCAAGACAGGAAGCTCCCCATGCCCATCAGATCCTGAAGATACCCGGGGGTGAACAGATCCTGGTCTGCGATCTGGGAAGCGACACCATCTGGTCCCACCGGATAAGCCAAGGCCCTGAGCTGCTCACTCCTCCCAATATCGCACTCCGGCTTCCGGGCGGATCGGGTCCCCGGCACCTGGCATTCGATCCCCTGCGACCCGCAGCCTATATTCTCTGCGAACTGGAACCGCTTGTATTAGCCTGCAGCATCGACATGGCAAACGGAAGCCTCAGCATCGGCGGAGAATATCGGCTTTCCGACAGCGGCGGACAGATCAGGGCTCCCGCGGCGATCAAGATCCATCCTTCCGGCAAGACCCTTGCAGTATCTGACCGCTTTGTGGACCGCATCGAGCTGTTTCGTATCGAACGCGGCGAATCGGACGACTCCATACCCCTGCTCACAACAGAGGGTGTTTTTCCCTGTATGGGGAAGACCCCCCGGGACATCGAATTCAATCCCGATGGATCACTGCTGTTGATCGCCAATCAAGATTCCGATGAAATCACCAGCCTGCGCTTCGATCCTCAGACCGGACTCTGCAACGGCCAGACCGGTCCGGCAATTGCAAGCGGGGCACCCACCTGCATCGTTTCTCTGGGTTCAGAGGGATGATCAATACTGATATCGGAGGTATGGGATGAACGAAATTACGATCCGCGATTTGAAATGCATCATCACCGCACCCGAGGGCATTAATCTGGTGGTCATCCGCCTTGATACCTCCGAGCCGGGCTTGACCGGTTACGGCTGCGCAACCCTGGCATACCGGCCACTGGCGGTACAGCTGGTAGCCGAGACCTATTTAAACCCCCTGCTCACCGGCCGAAGCGTCCGGGACATCGGGGATCTCTGGCAGCTGATGTATCAGAATGCGTATTGGCGCAATGACGTCATCAGCGCCAACGCCATTTCCGGCATCGACATGGCTTTGTGGGATATCAAGGGCAAAATTGCAGAGATGCCGCTTCACGATCTGCTCGGCGGCCGACGGCGGCCCGCCGCCCGGGTATACCGGCACGCCGGGGGAACCGATCCCGAGGCGGTCCTGGAATCGGTGCTGGCCTTGCGGGCCGAAGGTGTGAGCCACACCAGGGTGCAATTCGGCATATACGGGGGCATCGAAGCCGGCGCTACCCGGCCCCGGGGCGCTTCACCTGGGGAGTACTATAATCCGGCGGCATATCGACGCCAGACCCTGGCGATGCTGGAGCATCTGAAAAAGCATCTGCCGGAAGACCAGGAGCTTCTGCACGATGTTCACGAGCGGCTCAGTCCCGCCGACGCGGTCCGATTCGCCACTGAACTGCAGGAATTTCAGCTGTTTTTCCTGGAGGACCTTCTGCCTCCGGAACAGAGCGAATATTTCCAGGCCGTCCGTTCCCAATGCTCCGTTCCCCTGGCCTGCGGCGAGCTGTTCACCCATCCCCTGGAATGGGACGGACTGATCCGCCGGCGGCTGATCGATTTCATCCGGGTCCATATCAGCATGATCGGCGGCATCACCCCGGCGCTCAAACTGGCGGCCTTCGCCGCCGCATCGGGGGTTCGAACCGCCTGGCACGGAC
>CAWZYW010000381.1:0-3495 GCA_963966255.1 uncultured Salinispira sp.
CAAAGACGACTTACTGGAGCTGAAGTCAATCGTGCAGGCTTAAATTGACGGTTACTTAGTGACGAAGGTGATGTCTGGCCACTACTACTTCAATGCACGCTGGTATGATGCCAATACATAGCGAGAAATTCAATGAAGAACGGGAAGAGGGACGGATATGTGATTAGTTGAGCTTTGACCGGTCTGAATCGAGCCCGAGCTTGCCGGCGACTTCTTTTTCCAGCACTCCGGCGAGCAGTGCGAATTTTCTTCGGTTTTCTTCGGAAAGATCCATAAGGTTTTTGTGGGCTTTCAGGATCGCTTCAGGATCCCGGGTCGGCATGACGTCGCAGGTTCCCATTTCGTGGGGGAAATATCCGCAGTCATTGATGATGTTTACCAGACGATCGATCCCCATGCTGTGAAGGTGTTTCATTGCCTCGCGGGAAGGTTTCACAATGGCGAAATCGCCGATTTTCCGCATCCGCTTATAGAAACCGACGATGATGCCCAGGAACGTGGAATCCATATACTGGCAATTCGACAGATCGAGAAGTATTTGACGACAGGGGCTTTCGCCCAGGAAGCTGTAGACGGTATTTTTAAATGCCTCGCTATTTTGAGAGGTAAGCCTTCCGGCACCTTTCAAATAGAGGGTCTCATCTTCCCGCTTGATGCAAAATTCTTCCATATGAATTAACCCTCGAACAACCTATGTTGCTCAAATTATATATTCATTTTTAGCCTCATATAATATACTCCTAATATAATGTCTGATTCAACCCCGATGATGCAGCAGTACGAACGCATTAAGTCTTTGCACCGCGATAAGATATTGTTCTTCCGGCTTGGCGATTTTTACGAGATGTTCAAAACCGATGCGCAGGAAGCCAGCCGCATCCTCGGGCTTACCCTTACATCCAGGAACGGAATTCCCATGTGCGGCATTCCCTATCATGCCGCCCAATCATATATCCCCAGGATTCTCGACGCCGGCCGCAAGGTTGCGATCTGCGAGCAGACAAAGATGCCCGAGGACAACAAGGGTATTGCCGAACGGCAGGTGGTCGAAATAATCACCCCTGGCACCGTGCTTGAAGAAAGCTACCTGCGTCAGGGCGAACATAATTTCATCGGAAGCATGTGCCGTTCTTCCGTTCAACGCGACCTGTTCTGCCTTTCGTTTATCGATATATCCACCGGAGATATCCTGCTCAGCGCATATGACGGGGACGGATCGAGGATTCGCTCCGATCTTGAAAAATTCTCACCTAGGGAAGTACTCCTGCAGGAAAGCCTCTTCGGTGAGATTCCCTGGTTGCCCGGTGAAATGAAGGCATCGGGGACGGTACTCAATCGCTATCCGGACTGGCATTTCCGGGGCGGCGGCGCCGCGCGGATTCTCAAATCCGTCATTGGGGTCCAGAGCCTGAAAGCCTTCGGTCTGGAGGATGACAGCCCCGAGCTCGAGTCCCTGGGGCCTCTGTTGGAATACGTGGAGGAGAATGCCGGGCGGCCCATCATGCATCTCAACTCCATACAGGTTGTGAGTTCCCGGGATTTTATGCATATCGACGGTAACAGCCAGCGAAATCTCGAACTGGTCAGGAATATTCAGGACGGCGGCGAGTCGCAGAGCCTGTTCCGGATCATCGATCAGACCAGAACATCCATGGGGCGGCGCCTGTTGAAAAGCTGGATCCTGCAGCCCTTGCTGGGCAGGGACGAGATTCTCCGGCGGCAGAACCTGACCTCGGTATTGTATCATGACCAGCTTACCCTGAATCGATTGCGGGAGATTCTCTCCGGCGCCCTGGACCTGCCCCGGCTGGCCACCAGGGTCAGCATGGAAAAAGCCCATCCGAAAGATTTGCGGGCCATCATGAAATCAATCGATGAATTTCTTGAAGCATACCGGCTCCTGGAAAGCGGCGATTTTGCCGCATTGTTTCCCACGGAAATACTTCCGATCCTGCAGAATCGTTCGGTGCTGATCTCCTCGGCCATCACCGACGATCCGCCTACCTCAATCGCAGACGGGGGAATAATCCGCAAAGGCTACGATGAGGAAATCGACAAACTGCGTTCCCTTGAAGAGAATTCCCAGGTCCTCCTGGATGAATACCTGGAGGAAGAACGCAGCGCTTCGGGAATTTCAAACCTGAAAATCAAATACAACCGCGTTCTCGGATATTTCCTGGAGGTTTCGAAGGGACAGCTGAAGCTGGTGCCTGAGCATTTCGAGCGGCGCCAGAGTCTGGTAAACGCCGACCGATTCACCACTCCCAAGCTGAATACCCTGGCGGATCAGATCACCGGAGCACGGGAAAACATGAAGCTGCGGGAACAGGAGCTTTTTATCGCCCTGCGAACCCGCATCAATGAAAACCTGAGGGAATTGCAGCTCGCCGGCCGCATCCTGGCGGAAATCGACTGCCTGCAAAGTTTCAGCTATCAGGCGACCCTTCGGGGATATACCATGCCGGATATTGTCGAGGACAATTCCATACGCATCGTCGGGGGGCGGCACCCAGTAGTGGAGACCTTTCTGGAATCCGGCGCGTTCGTGCCCAATGACCTGGAGATCAGTGGAAGCCCACGGGGGTTTTTCAACCTGATCACCGGTCCGAACATGGCGGGCAAGAGCACCTACCTGAGACAGAATGCGCTGATCGTCCTGCTGGCCCAGATCGGCAGTTTTGTACCAGCTGAATCCGCGGAAATCGGACTCTGCGACCGGATATTCTGCCGGGTCGGGGCTTCCGACAATCTGGCCAGGGGGGAATCCACCTTCCTGGTGGAAATGAACGAGACTGCCCACATTCTCAGGCAGGCCGGAACCAGGAGCCTGGTGATCATGGACGAAGTGGGGCGGGGAACCAGTACGCAGGACGGCCTTTCCATCGCCTGGGCGGTGTGTGAATACATCCTCAATCACCTGCAGTGCCGAACCCTCTTCGCCACCCATTTCCACGAATTATCCGAACTGAAGCATCCGGGACTGAAAAACCGTTCGCTGGCGGTAAAGGACGACGAGGGTGAAATCCAGTTCCTGAACAAGGTGGTGGAAGGTCCCTCAAATAATTCCTATGGGATTCATGTGGCGCGCATCGCCGGCATTCCCGACGAGGTCATTTTCCGTGCCGGCGAGATTCTCGATGAGGTGCAGCGCAGCGGAGGAAGCCTCTCGATCACCCCGGCTTCGGATCAGCGCAAAAGCATGAAGCTGAGCTCGCCCGCCCGACAGCGCGGCCTGTTCGGCCAGGACGAAATGGTGGTGCAGGAAATCCTGCATCTCGATCTGGATTCCCTCACGCCCATTGAAGCCCTGAACCAGCTCCATCGTATGCAGAAAAATCTCCGAAGCTGATCGGCAATCCCCCCGGTACTGTCTGTATGGACTGGGCCGCCGCTCTTCATAAAATGATGCCCCGTATCTGTTCGCTTTGCAGCCGGCCCCTGGATACCAGGAGTGCATCCCATGGCCTGTGCGATACCTGCGTATCCGACCTCGAC
>CAWZYW010000382.1:0-3492 GCA_963966255.1 uncultured Salinispira sp.
GTCGTAGGTCGCAACCAGCTGGGTTACCAGCTCGTTGAAGTCAACGGGGCGGAAGTTGATTTCGATACCGATGTTGGCAGCTTCCTGAGCGAAAGCGGTACCGATGTCTTCCCGTACCCGGTTACCGGCGTTGGTGGTCAGGTCGAGAGAGATCTTCACCCCGTTCTGGTCTTCGCGGAAACCGTCGCCGTCGTTGTCAACCCAGCCGATGCTGTCGAGAATCTCAGCTGCGCGGATGGGATCGTATTTCTGAGCGGCATCGTCAACACCTTCCCAGTAGTAGGGGCTGAACCGGGGGATGAAGGAGTACTGGGGATAACCGAAACCGAAGGCGATGTTGTTGATGTAGGTTTCGCGGTCCACCAGATGAGCCATGGCCTGGCGGAATTCGAGGCGGCTCAGCCAGTCCAGTTCGGGGCTGGTGATACCGGCGTCTTCGCCGTCGGGACCGTCTTCATCGGGGTTCTGGTTGAAGGTGATGAAGTTGGTACCGGTGGCGGGACCGACTTCGTACATCTCGAAACCGAGGGTTTCTTTCTCTTCCACGAGAACGGCGTAGTCTTCGCCACGCACGCCGTACACGTCAACCTGGCCGGCGAGGAACTGCTGGAGCAGGGTGTCGGTGTCGGGGGTGAACAGGAAGGTTACCCGATCAAGGTAAGGCAGCTGGGTACCAGCTTCGTCTTCCTTGAAGTAGTAGGGATTGGGCGCAAAAGAGATACGCTCATTGGCGCGGTATTCGCTGACGACCCAGGGACCGGAAGAAGGAATGGTGGTGGGATCAGTGTCAACGCCCCAGAGGTTCAGGAAGCCGTCGATGCCTTCGCTTTCCAGGATGGGCTCGATGATGTGCATCGGCATAACCTGGATGGTGCTCATGTTGAGCAGACCGGCGTAAACGTTGGCTACGGAAATCTGAAGGGTGTTCTCATCGAGAGCGACCCATTCGGACAGCTCTCCGCCGACGGTCAGGGAGTCACGGGTAGAAGTCTGAACCGCTTCATTGTAGATCAGTTCGTTTACGGTGAACTCGAAGTCGTATGCGGTCAGATCATCACCGTCGGACCAGCGAAGTCCGCTGGGCAGGGTGTAGGTGATGGTCTTCTGATCAGCGGAGATCTCCCAGCTTTCAGCCATATTGGGCTCCCACTCGAGGGTGAACTGGTTACGCTGAACCAGAGCAGCGCCGAGCATACCGGTGATGTCGGTGGAGCTGGTTTCTTCAGCCAGAACCGCGTTGAAGGATTTGGGACCGGTACCGAGCTGACCGATAACGATCTCTCCGCCCTTCTGTCCGATTTCCCAACCGTTGCTGCGGTTGATAACTGTGAGTCCAGGAGCTACTGCTTCAGCAGTTTCCTGAGTAGATGCGCTTGGCGCTTCGCCACCACCGCCGGCAAAAACCGCGGCAGATACGAAGAGTACCAGAAGCACAGCAAGAAGCTTTTTCATTATTTCCTCCTTACAGAAATGTTGCCTCAAAGTTGAGAGTAGCACAGCTCTGAAAAGTGGGCAATAATTATACTAGTGTTTCTCTCAAAAATGTTGGAAAGCAAAAAAGGGCCTACAAAAACGTAGGCCCCTGCATCGATGTAATCTCTATTTTACGAGCTTTCTGCGGTGGCAGAGGTTCGTTTTTTTACCACTGCGTCGTATATCCAGCCAAGAAGCCAAAGCCCCACGGCCCCGCCGTACAATGCCACGGGAATGAAGATGATTTCGATGACGTGTTCCCAGCCCCTTACGAACTGATAAATGTATATCAGGGAGCCGACATAACCGGCCAGCGCCAGAAGCTTGCCCCAGAGGGCCATCTTCCAGGTGTGCATGTAAGTGATCAGGAACATGGCATAGAAACCGAAGAAAAACAGCGGCGTGGCCGCAAGTTCCTTGTACACGCTTATCAAGGTTCCGTGAATCACTACAAAAGCCTCGAGGACCACCACCCAACTGCGATTTTTATGCGGCTTGCTGCCGAAGATAATCAGCTGGATGAACAGCAGCCACATGTAGATAAATCCGCTCATAAGGCCCCAGTTGCCTTCCATCGGATGGAACCAGAAGGTATAGACAAGGGCCCAGGAAATAAACAATCCGTGCCAGCGCCGCAACAGATTATGAAGATCGGCAGGGACCCGCATCCATTTGCCAAAGAACAGACCCCGCCGGGGCATTTCAAGGACCAGCACCAGCACGAGCATCACGATGACAGAACCCTGGCTGGTCCAGATCGGCACGTCCTGGGCAAGGCCCCCGTACCAGAGCTGGGTCTGCAACAGATGCAGGGCGACAAAGAGCAGGTTGACCACCAGCATTGCCACAGTATAGCCGTTTCCCACTTCCGAACCCGGATTCACGAAGGGACCCTCGTCGGCGGGTACGCCGCCGGCGGCAACCCGCTGACGCTCAGCCCGGAACTTGGAAAAACGGGCGGTGAAAAAAATCCACCAGACCGCAAGCTGATGGAGGGCATAGCCGGCCCACACGGCAACCCGGCCCGCTACGGAGAAATCGGCGACCTGCCAGTAATACCAGGCAGACCCCTGGTCCTCCGGAAGGGGGTAGAAAGCCTGAAGGCGGGGGCTGAACGCCACGGTGGCTGCGGAAATCAGCAGGAAGCCGATGACCGAGATCCAGATGATGGTTTTAATTGGGACTTGGGTTTGCGCTTTTGATAGGTTCACAGTTGGTGTCTCCTGAACAGTGCTCCGAAAACGGCTGATTTTCCGAATGCGGATAGTATTTAACTTAATATATAGCATAGCATTGAGTGTGAAAATCGGATAATGCTTGCCACGAAAGTAAAAAAATCGGTATATCTCAGCTTGGCATAGTAATTAAACAGCGACAAATCAGCCGTTTTAGGGGCACTTGTTATGAACTTCCGGCAGTTTCTTTCGGTGGTGGAGATCAAAACCAAAATCGTCTCGGTTTCCACCTTCTCAATTGCGTTGCTGTACGTACTTCTAGCAGGCTGGCAACCTTCCTTGCTGACCGTAATCCTGCTCTTCGCAGCGGTACTGATGGTGGATATGGGGACCACCGCATTCAACAGCTTTTTCGACTACGTGAAGGGAGTGGACCACCAGAGCCTGAATCGCGAACGGGAAAAGGTCCTGGTGCACGAAAAGGTCGCCCCGGGGCTGGCCCTGATCGTCGCCCTCTCGTTGTTTGCCGCCGCGGCGGTTTTGGGACTTTACTTCGCGATACTTCGAGGCTGGCCGGTCCTGCTTCTTGGGGCTGCGAGCCTTGCGGTGGGTCTCTTGTACAGCGGCGGTCCCAGGCCTATCAGTCACAGCCCGCTGGGGGAACTGTTCGCCGGCGGTTTTCTGGGAAGCGTTCTGTTCCTGGTCATCGCCTTCATCCTCGCGCCCGCGGATATCGGAAACGCCGGCTCGTCATGGGCCGTATTTCCCTGGGGATCATGGCTGTTGTATTCCCTGCCCTCCCTGCTGCTGATCGCATCGATTCTGACGGTCAACAATACCTGTG
>CAWZYW010000383.1:0-3491 GCA_963966255.1 uncultured Salinispira sp.
TTTCTACGGTGAGGAAGGCTTCCGCCATTTCTTCTCCAGCGCTCCCCTGAGCAGCATCGAAGACCTGGCCGGATTGAAGATCCGGGTATCCAACGACCCCATCGCCCGCGGTATGGTCGAAGGCCTCGGCGCAGACCCCACGGTGGTTAACTACAACGAACTGTATTCAGCCCTCCAGAGCGGCGTGGTCGATGCTGCCGAGCAACCCATCGCCAACTACTTCGCCCGTTCCTTCTACGAGGTCGCTCCCTACATGATCCTCGACGGCCATACCCTTGGCGCGATCCAGGTGGTAATGACCGAAGATGCCTGGGAAAGCCTCTCTCCTGCGCAGCAGGAAGCGGTCATGGAAGCGGGACGTATCGCTTCCGAGTACAACCGGGAACTTTCCGAAGGCGCTGAGCAGGAATTCCTGCAGAAGCTGGCCGATGCCGGCGCCACCGTCATCGACGTACCCGACAAGAGCGCATGGCAGGCAGCGGTTGCCGACGTAGTGGCCGAAGCCACCGCCGACAACGCGGCACTGTATCAGCGGATCCTCGATCTGCAGTAATCGCATGCCCCGATCCCGGCGATCGCCGGGATCGGCAGTACGCGGCCCGGGCAGGGCCGAACAGTATCTCCTATACTTGAAGTGGTACGGAACCTCAACGATTCTGTACCGCTTCTTTTACATCACGAACCAGAGGATATGCCATGAGAGCCTTTTTCCATTTCGCCGACCGGATCAAGCCGTTCTACGATATCATCGATAAGACGATCCTCGTGATCTGCAAAGTAATGCTGATCCTGGTAATCGCCATCACGACCATGGCGGTGACCGGCCGCTATGTATCGTTCGTCCCCGATCCCGCATGGAGCGAGGAAATCGTGCTTACTTTCATGGCTTATATTGCCGTTCTTTCGGCAGCCCTCGCCATCCGGCGCCGGAGCCACATCCGAATGACCGCCTTCGACCGGGTCCTGCCGAAGAAACTGATCTGGGCCCTGGACCTCATCGCCGATGTGGCCGTAATGATCCTGGGATTTATCATGATTTTCGTTGGCTGGCAGTACGCCCAGAGGCTGGGATCAAGGGGAACTTACGTGAGCATCCCCAGCCTCTCCCGCTTCTGGATGTACTTTCCCGTTCCCCTTGCCGGCGTGGCCATGGTGATTTTTGAAATCGAAGCCTTGTACAACAGCGCGAGGAAACTGTTTTTCAGTGAGGAGGAAGCGAAATGATCGTAGACGGCACTGCCATCCTCATTCTCATCGGAAGTTTCCTGTTCCTCGTGGCGCTCCGCTTCCCCATCGCCTACGCCGTTGCCCTGGCATCGGTGCTGACCCTCTTGTATCAGGGTCTTCCGCTGACCACGGTTGCCCAGCAGATGGTCAACGGCATCAGTTCGTTCAGCCTGATGGCCGTGCCCTTTTTTATCACCATGGGCTACATCATGGGCAAGGGGGGGATTTCCGAAAAGCTGATCGCCCTGGCTAACGCCTGCGTCGGCTGGATGCGCGGGGGTATGGCCATGGTGAATATCGTCGCTTCCTATTTCTTCGGGGGCATCTCCGGTTCCGCGGCGGCGGATACGGCCTCCCTGGGAAGCATCATGATTCCCATGATGGTGGATCAGGGGTATGACGATGATTTTTCCACGGCGGTGACCATCACCAGTTCGGTCGAAGGATTGCTGGTTCCCCCGAGCCACAACATGGTTATTTACGCCACCTCAGCCGGAGGGCTTTCGGTAGGCGCCTTATTCCTGGCCGGGTACATTCCCGCGGCCATCCTGGCGGTAACCCTCATGATTGGCGCGTACATTTTCTCGGTGAGAAGGAAGTATCCCAAGGGAGACAAATTCAATCTGCTAAACCTGCTCAAGCAGATCGCCATTTCCTTCTGGGCCCTTGCGGCGGTGCTCATCGTGGTCGTCGGCGTCGTAGGGGGAATTTTCACCCCCACCGAATCGGCGGCCATCGCGGTGGTCTACAGCCTGATCGTCAGCGTGTTTATTTATAAGGGACTTGACTGGAAGGGGGTCTGGAAGGTCCTAGACCAGGCCATCGATACTCTTTCCATCGTGCTGATCCTCATCGCCACCTCGAGCATCTTCGGCTTCCTGCTGACCCGGCTCAATGTGCCGACCCTTGCGGCTAATGCCATACTGGGGCTCACCGAAAGCCCGATCCTGCTGGCCCTGCTGCTGAACATCATCCTTCTGGTCCTGGGTATGATCATGGATATGGCGCCCATCATCCTCATCGCCACGCCGATCCTGCTGCCCATCGCCACCAGCATCGGTCTGTCCCCGATTCAATTCGGTATCATGATCATCCTTAATTGCGGCATCGGGCTTCTCACCCCTCCGGTGGGATCGGTGCTCTTTATCGGATCGGCGGTCGGCAAGGTATCCATCGAGCGGGTGGTGAAGGCGACCTTGCCCTTCTACCTGCTGATGATATTCACCCTCATCCTGGTGACCTTTATTCCGGCCATCAGCCTCTTCCTTCCTTCGTTGTTCAATTAGGGCGGGAGAATGAAGGATGATTACCGCTTTCCATACGGTATCAGCCCCGGAGAGATGACGGTGCTCGGTATGGCGAATATATACCGTTCGATGCCGGGCGTGGTGAACATGGTATTCACCGTATCCCTGATTCTGGTGACCTACCGCTTCTGGGATACCGTCGGCTGGGTCATCAGGGTCCCGATGATCCTGGGCATCGCGCTGTTCCCGCTGCTGCAGCCCGGGATTATGTATCTTCGCAGCCGGAATATCGTATCCAAGATGCCCCGGGACATGGAAATGCGGATTCGAAAGGATGGAATCTCCATCGATACCGAAGGTAATTCCACCCTCATCGAATACGGTGATATCGCTACCTTCCGTCGCATAGCGGGTTTGCTGGTGCTGCAGACCAGGGGAAAACGGAGTTACGTGCTCAGCCCCCGGCATCTGGGGGAGCGGAGCGAAGAGGTGTTCGAGCTGATCCGGAGCCGGATCCGCCGTCGCTGAGGGGTCCGGGGATTACCGGGCTTCGATTTCCCGCCAGAGATCGTCGGGTATTTCGATCCCCGCTTCATCGCTTCGCCGCCGGCGGGCCAGGCTGCTTTCTCCGGGGTATCGCGGCGGAGGCGAGCCTTCCCGGCGGCTGTTTTCCAGCGACCGTGCCAGGCGCCCGAGTTCGGCGCTCAGGGCGGATCGTCCCCGGTCTCCCATGCGAACGGCGATGAATATCTGGCTGATATTCGTTTCCCTCGGGGGAATGTCCGCGGTGGCCTGACCCCCTGAGGCCGCCGCGGCGAACAGGTCCAGGACCATGGACAGGGCCGTCCCCTTCCAGTAGCCCGCGGGGAGGGCCAGGCCGCTTTCGCTGATTTCATCGGGATTCCGTGTCAATTCGCCGTTCCGGTCCCAGCCGCCGGCGACTTCCAGCTGCCCTCCGGCGCGCCTGGTCTCGCCGATGCGGCCCCAGGAGTACTGGGACATGGCCATGTCGACCAC
>CAWZYW010000384.1:0-3475 GCA_963966255.1 uncultured Salinispira sp.
ATCGAAGCAGACCAGGTGATCCTGGCAACCGGCCAGCGAATAAACGCCGAGATCTTCTCAAGCGTACCCGGACTCTCGAAAACAGAAAGCCGGTTCATAGCCGTGGATCCGACCAGCGGCGCATCCGGAATGCCGGGGATCTTCGCCGGCGGCGACGGCTGCGACGGTCCCTCATCGGTGGTTGAGGCCATCGCGGCGGGAGAGCGGGCCGCCGGTGGGATTCATTATTTCATCACAGGGGAATCCGAGCTGTTCTGGAGAAAAGAGCAATTCATCGAAACTGAGTTCGATCCGGAAGCCGAACCGTCGGCAGCTTCCAGGGAAAATATTCCGGTGATCCCGCCGGAACGCCGGCGTCACAATTTTGATGAGGTTGAAAGACCCTGGAGCATCGAAGTGGCCAGCCGTCAGGCGAAACGCTGCCTGAGATGCGATTACGGAAAATGCGATGACAAAACGCCTTCTTCGCAGCGGCAAAAGGAGATGCGTCATGCCTAAAATCACTATCGACGACCTCGAGTATCAGGTATCCGGGGATACAAACGTTCTGGAAGCCTGCCGTGAGGCGGGAATTCGCATACCCTCCATGTGCTGGCTCGAAGGCAAGCCGCCGCTGGGCGCCTGCCGGGTCTGCCTTGTCGAAGTGGAGGGAGCACCGACCCTGTCGGCGGCCTGTTCGACGCCGGTGAGGGAAGGCATGAGTGTCAGAACCCGAAGCGCCCGGGTGCGAAATGCCCGCAGGGCGGTGGTGGAGCTTCTGCTGAGCGAACATCATCAGGATTGCCCGAGCTGCGAACGAAGCGGGGACTGCGAACTGCAGGACCTCGCCCGCTCCCTCGGCGTCGATGAAATCACCTGGGAGGGCATGCCTACCCGGCGGCACATCGACCGCAGTACGCCTGCCCTGGTCCGGGATAGCGGGAAATGCATCAAATGCCGGCGCTGTATCACCGCATGCAGCGCAATCCAGAATGTCGGCGCCCTGGCTCCTCAGGGCCGGGGTTTTTCCTCGGTGGTGGGGCCGGCGTTCAACCGGGACCTATCTATGGTGACCTGCGTCCAGTGCGGACAATGCGCGGCGGTTTGCCCCACCGGCGCGATTACCGAGGCGAGCCATCGGGAAATGGTGTGGAGCGCTCTCGAGGACAAGGACCTCCATGTAGTGGTTCAAACCGCACCGGCCATTCGGGCAGCCCTGGGAGAATTATTCGGACTCCCTCCGGGGACCCTGGTAACCGGAAAAATGGTCACCGCCCTGAGGCGAATGGGATTCGATGCGGTGTTCGATACGAACTTCGCCGCCGATCTGACGATTATGGAGGAAGGTACCGAGCTGCTGGGCAGGCTGCGCAACGCCTTACTGGAGGGCGGAGAAGCGAAGCTGCCAATGTTCACCTCCTGCTCGCCGGGCTGGATACAGTACGCCGAACATTACTGGCCGGACATGCTCGCCAATCTCTCAAGCTGCAAGAGCCCGCAACAGATGTTCGGCGCCCTGGCGAAGACGTATTATGCTGAAAAAACCGGTATCGATCCTTCCCGAATCGTTGTGGTATCGGTGATGCCCTGCACTGCGAAAAAATTCGAAGCGGGAAGGGAGGAAATGACCGCCAGCGGTTTTGCTGATGTGGATTACGTTCTTACCACCCGGGAGCTCGGACGGATGATCTCGGAAATCGGGCTGGACTTTGTAAATCTGCCCGATGAGGACATGGATGCTCCCCTGGGAATATCCACGGGAGCCGCGGATATCTTCGCCGCCACTGGGGGCGTCATGGAAGCGGCCCTGCGCACGGCCTGGGAACTGGTTACCGGAACCGTTCTCCCTGGCGACCGGCTGCACCTTCAGCCGCTGACCACCCTGGAAGGGGTCAAGAGCCTCGGGATCACCGTGGAACATGCCCTTCCCCAGTGGAGCTTCCTCGAAGGCGTGGAACTGAAAGTAGCCGTCGCCCACGGTCTGGGAAACGCGAACAGGCTTCTCGAGGCCATCCGGGACGGCCGGGAATCATTTCACTTCGTAGAGGTTATGACCTGTCCCGGCGGCTGCATCGGCGGCGGCGGCCAGCCCAGGATGACCGACGACTCGGTGAGGCGGGCCAGGATACAGGCCATTTTCAGGGAAGACGAGGGAAAGCCGATTCGGAAGAGCCATGAAAATCCGGCGGTTGCAAAGCTCTATGAGGAATTCCTCATCGAACCGAACGGGCACAAAGCTCATGAGTTGCTCCATACCGAATATCGGCGCAAGGCGGTGATAAAATTCGGAGCTCCGTGATACCCTCATAGACGGGGTGCATATGGAACTTCAAACATTCTTGAGTCCTCAGCGTTGTCGCATTCTCAACGGCGGAACCATGGACGAAGCGGTTCGCGAGACGCTTTCGGCGATGTTCCCCGAGCGAACGGAACAGGAAAGGAATTCCATCGCCGAGCTGGTGTTTTCCAGGGAGGCCGATGCCTCGACCATAATCGCCCCGGGAATCGCGATCCCCCACGCCATCCTGGACGGCGACGCGAAAACCGAGATGGCCGTCGCGGTTTCGAAAACCGGGGTGAGCTGGTATCCCGCCGACGAGGACAATACGATCCATATTATGGTATTGCTGATCGGTTCCCGGGCCGCCCATCTGGAAGCTCTGGCCAAAATCGTATCCATTCTTCGGGATAAGAACGTGTATCGCAATCTCGTGAATGCCGGTTCTCCCGAAGAAGTATACGGGATATTGCTGCCGGCGGACCGTACGCAGCGGGGCTTGAGCGAGCGAATAATCAAATATGCCTGCGGCTTGCGCAATGACTTTCCGGACTCCGTCGTGGTCATCCATGCGGATTCAATGGGCGATTTTTCGCTCCTCTCGGAAATTCCCGGCGGCGGGGGGGTGATAGTGGTTTCCTCAAGCGAAGAAGCCCTGGCCGCGCTGCCGTCGCTCCCGCATATCCGTCCGGTGGCTGTGCCGGTACCGGCATTTTACAGCGAGAAACACCAGAAATTCGTTTTGGTATACCTGCATTCCCACGGATATCTGCAAGGGTACAAACGGGTCATAAACGTCGCCGGAGGAATGGAGGCCAATCGGGTCGATTCGATCCGGGTGATCGACATCGAACAGGATATCGGTGTTTTTTCCGGATTGCGCGGTTTGGAACTGCCGGCCGATATCAAACGGCCGGTGTTCGCCAGGGTTCTTCAACTGGCGGAAAGCCTGGCCTTCGAGGGACGCGAAGGCAAACCCGTAGGAGCGATTTTCGTCCTGGGTGATTACGCAAAGGTCCTGACGAAATCACGCCAGCTGATCATCAATCCCTTCAAGGGTTACCCCCGGCAGCAGCGGAGCATCCTGGATCCCGTGCTGGATGAAACCATCAAGGAATTCGCGAAAATCGACGGTGCGTTCCTGATCTCCGGCGACGGAGTCATCGAATCGGCAGGAACATTTATCGCCGGGCAGCCGGAGAGCGCGTCCCACAGACC
>CAWZYW010000385.1:0-3468 GCA_963966255.1 uncultured Salinispira sp.
GGGTTTCGCTTTCGCACTGGTGAGCGCACTGGCCTTTTCGCTGAGCTTCCCCTCGTTCCTCAGCCTTGACGGTTTTCCGTTGCTGGCCTGGATATCATTGATTCCCCTGTTCCTCGCCGTCATCGAGGCCCGTGCCGGCAGGGGCATCCTGTACGGCGTCAGCTTCGGCATGTTATCCACGCTGATACTGAACTACTGGCACGGGACATACAGCTACGTCTCCCTGGCTTTTTCCGTGGGACTGGGGGGTATCCTGTTCAGCCTCTGGGTTATCCCCTGGGTTCTCAGCATAAAACTCAGCGGCAAATGGGGGTTTATTCCGGCCACGACCCTGTGGGTGGTCTTCGAGTATCTCAGGAGCATAGGATACATCGGGTATCCCTGGGGTCTGGCGGGGGTGAGTCAGTACTCCATGCTCCCGGTGATCCAGGCGGCTGACCTGGGCGGCGTATATATCATCAGTTTCGTCCTGGTGGCCTTTAACGCAGGGCTGGCATGGTGGGCGGCGAGCCTGAACCGGGGCTGGCGCTGGGGCGGCATGGGCGGAAGCCGGGTTCCGGCGGCGTTCGCCGCCGTCCCGGTGATTCTTCTGTTGGCCTACGGGTACATCAGCCTGATGATGCCCGGAGGGGAAGTCCGGCAGGACATGCGAATCGCCCTGATTCAGCAGAATACCGATCCGCGCAAACACGATTACCAGCTGAGTTTCGATACCCTGTTGGGTCTGAGCCGGGAGGCGATGGCCGAGGCCAGGGTAGACGGAATACCGATCGACCTTCTGGTCTGGCCCGAAGGCGGATTCAAGTCCGACATACGCTACTGGCTGGAGCGGCCGGACTCCACCATACGGGCCGCCAGGATGGTCAGGGACCTGCTGGATTTCGTGGCCGGCGAAGCCGGTCAAACGGGAACCTGGCTGCTGACCGGTACCCAGGATCATGGGTATGAAACCAATGTCGAAGGTGAAGAAGTGCGTAGGAACTTCAATTCCACCGCCCTGATCAACCCCGACGGCGAACTGGCTGAGATCTATCATAAAATGCATCTGGTGCCGTTCACCGAACATTTCCCCTATGACGAGGAACTCCCATGGCTCGCCGAGCTTCTGGACAGCTTTAATACTTCAAACTGGAAGATGGGGGAAGAGCGCACCGTATTCCAGCATCCCTCCGCGCGTTTTTTCACGCCGATCTGTTTCGAAGATATCTTCGCCGAGGATCTGCGGCGCTTCGCACCCGGCGAGCCCCAGATTATCGTCAACGTCAGCAACGACTACTGGAGTCTCACTCCGGTGGAGGGCAAGCAGCACGGAATCCACGCCCTGTTCCGCTCGGTGGAAAACCGCATCCCAACCGTGCGGGCCACCGCCAGCGGCCTGACGGCGTACATCGATTCCCGGGGCCGGCTCGGCGATCAGCGCCTGCCGTATTATGAAGCCGGTTACCTGCTGGTCGACGTGCCCATCAGGGATTTCAGCCCGACGCCGTATCAGCGGCTGGGAGACTGGCCGGTGTTGCTCTGCGCGATTGGCTGGTTCCTTTCCCTGCTTCAGGTATGGTACCTGCGCGGCAGAAAGCGGATCACTTCACCGGCGGAACCGGATTGAGCAGAGCGTCAGCTTTTTCCCCCCGCCTCAGGTATCCCGGTGTACAATATTGCTGAATCGCTCCCGCGACCCGGCTAACGGGAGGCGCGGACAGGAGGCAAAATGGAGCGCTTTTCAAAACCCAGGCAACTTGCCTACTCCAACGGCAATCTCGGCTTTTCGATCATGGACAATATCTACGGGGTGTATCTGCTGGTCTTTATCCTGCCGCCGGCGGAATCGGGAATGCCCGAGCTGGTGAGCAACGTGCCCCTGCTTCTGGGCATCACCCTCATCGGTTTTATCAACCTCTTCGGCCGGGTCATCGACGCCCTGGCGGACCCCTTGATCGCATGGTGGAGCGACAACGCTTCCTATCGCATGGGACGCCGGAAGTTTTTCGTGATCACCGGTTCGATCCCCTTCGCCTTGAGCGGCGTCCTTCTTTTCTTCCAGCCCACCGGATTCGTTTCCGCCGCCAACGGCTGGTACACCGCCGCCATGCTGGGATTATTCTTCTTCCTGTATACCTACTATATGACCCCCTATCTGGCCCTCCTGCCGGAATTGAGCCGGAATCATCGGGAGCGCATAAACCTGACCACCTACCAGGCCATCTTCAGCCTGCTGGGAGCCATCATGGTTCTGATTTTCTTCCCGGTGATCCGGGGCCTGTTCGGCAACGCGGGAATGGATCAGACCGGCAGCTTCCGTGCCGCGGTGGTGGTGCTCGGTATCATCGCGGCGGTATCCATGTTCACCTCCGGCCTTCCGGTGGATGAAAAACGCTATTCGAACAGCAAGCCCGCCAAGGTGGGGCTTTTCGAATCGGTGGCCCGAACGGTGAAAAACCGGCGCTTCCTGATCTACATGGTGGGCACCATCCTCTACTGGTTTTCCTTCAACATGATCCGGGCGACCATCGCCTACTATCCGGTGGTTCTCTTGAATCGGCCCGATAGTTTCCAGACCGTGTTGATGGGAGCCCTGTTCGGGGTGGCTTTCGCGGTATTCTTCCTCCTGCCGAAGCTCTCCAAGCGCTTTTCCAACAAACAGCTGATGGTCATGGGCATGCTCAGCTTCGGTATCCTGATGTCCCTGACGGCCCTGATTCCGCTGTTCGGAGATGCCGCGGTGATTCTCGCACTGGTGCAGATGGCCCTGATGGGCTTTCCGGTGGCCATTCTGCTGGTGATTCCCAACGCCGCCGTGTCGGACCTGAGCGAACTGGACGGCTATCAGAGCGGAGTGAACCGTGAGGCGATGTTCTTCGGAACCCAGGGCCTGTTCATGAAGGTCAACTATGGCATCGCGCTGGCCATTACCGCCAGCCTGTTCGCATTTTTCGGCAAAGACGCCGCCCGGCCACTGGGTGTCATGCTAACCGGTCCGGTGGCCTCGGTATTCGTTCTCCTGGGTCTTCTGGTCTTCCTGCGCTTTCCCCAGGATGAGATCAACCGGGAACTGGAGGAATACCGCAGAAATCATGAGAATGCCGAAAGCTAAGCCGCGCTCAGGCGATAGAGAAGCCCTGCGCATCGGCCTTCTGGGCGCCGGCGACCGGGGAAGCATGTACGCCCGCTGGATCATATCCGAGCCACGACTGATGCGTCTCACCGCCCTGGCCGATCCGGATCCCGCCAGGAGGGAAGCCCTCGCAGGCGAGGCGCATATCGCCCCGGAAGCGCGCTATGCGGAATGGACGGAGCTCATCGTAGCCCAGGCTGGAAACCTGGATGGTCTGGTGATCGCGACTCCGGACCACATCCACCTCACACCGGCTCTAGCTGCCTTCGATGCCGTGCTCTCCGTCTTGTTGTACAAGCCCTTGCTGACCCCCCCTCAGGCGACCCCCTCCCTCTCTCAGTCCGCCTAAGAAGAGG
>CAWZYW010000386.1:0-3454 GCA_963966255.1 uncultured Salinispira sp.
TACGTCGGTCAGGCCGGCCTGCAGCAGGCTGCCTTCCATGGGTACCGTGCCGAGCTTGCTGCCCCAGCGCACCTTCGCCGAAACGGTGTACGGGGCAAGGCTCATGTTTTCCATCCCCGCGGCCACCGAGAGGTGGTGTTCGCCCAGGCGGATGTTGTCGGCGGCGAGCATTATGGCTTTCATTCCGCTTCCGCAGAGAATGTTGACGCTGTATGCAGGGACGTGATCGGGTATGCCCGCATAGATCGACGCCTGGCGGCCGGGCCCCATGCCCTGTCCGTTGTTGATTACGTTGCCGACGATGACTTCATCGATTTCGCCGGGATCCACTCCGGTGTCGGAAACCACCGCCTTGATGGCTTCGGCTGCGAGTTTGGCCGCCGGCACATTCTTGAAGCTGCCCCCGAAGGAACCGATAGCGGTCCGCTTCGCGGCGACGATATACACTCTGCTCATGTTGTTCTCCTGTCTTTGGCAACCCGTTCCCGTCGCGCGGCAAAACGCTCCCGGGGCGGGGCTCAGATATATCCCAGTTTTTCCGCTTCGGCAGTGAGTTCAGCCCTGAAATCGGGGTGGGCGATGGAAATCAGCGCCCTCGCCCGTTCGCTCACCGTCCGGCCAAGGAGCCTGACCGCGCCGAATTCGGTGGCGACCCAGTCAAGGTCCTGGCGCGGAACGGTAACCGCCGAACCCATGGGCAGCATGGGAACGATGGTGGAGATAGTTCCCTTTTTCGCCGTGGACCGCAGGGCGATAATCCCTTTGCCGTTCCTGGATTTCTGCGCCCCGCGGTGGGTATCCAGCTGACCGCCGGTCCCGGAGTACTGCACCGGCCCGAGGCTCTCGGAGCACACCTGCCCGGTGAGATCCACGGTGATGGCGGTGTTGATGCTCACCATATTGTCGTTCTGGGCGATGACGTAGGGATCGTTGACGTAGTTCCCCCGAAGTTCCAGCACCGCCGGGTTGTCATCCAGCCAGCGGTACATCCGGGGGCTGCCCAGGGCGAACGTGAAGACGAATTTGTTCGGCCACAGGGACTTCTTCCGGTTGGTTATGGCTCCGCTTTCGAACAGGTCGATCATGCTCTCGGTAAACATCTCGGTGTGGACTCCCAGGTCCTTCTTATCCGAGAGAAGGGCGGCCACGGCGTTGGGAATCCCGCCGATGCCGATCTGAAGGGTCGTCCCGTCGCCCACCAGGCGGGCGATATGGGCGGCGATTTCCTTTTCCGTCGGTCCCGGGTCGAGAACGGGGATCGATGGCGGGTCCGCATCGAATTCCACCAGCATGTCCGCCTGGCTTATGTGGACCTGGGTGTCGCCATGAAGGAAGGGAATTTTCTTATTCACCTCCAGGACGACGATGTCCGCCGCCTCGATGACTTCTCCCTCGTAGACGTTGGACAAGCCCAGGTTGAAGAATCCCGTGGCATCCTGCATGGGAGCCACCGGGCCCCAGTAGACGATGGTCGCCCCCTGGTCCTTTAGGGCCTGGAGCTTGTTTCCGCCGGCCTGGTGCAGGTTGTTGGGAATAAAATCCACCAGCCTGTATCCCTTCTTCGCGGCCTGCCGGTTGGAGGGTCCAAAGAACCAGTTTTCGTTCATGAACCGGCCCTCGTACTGGGGGTCCTCGCAGAACTGGTAGGAGTTCATATTCAGGCAGGAAAGCACCTTGAGGTATTCGAAGTGATCAGCGAATTCATGAATCCGGGACATAAAACCCTGGCTTTCCATGGACGCCATTCCCATGATGATCGCCGCGTTTTTCGGCAGCGCGCGGATAGCGTCGTCCATGCTCCGCATTTTTTCTGAATGGACCTTTTTCCAGTCAGCCATACTATCTCCTCGGAATAGCCGCCGTTCCGCCGGCGAAATTCACCGCCGGCGGCCAGGCGGATCAGATAACCAGTCCGCCGTCAACGCTGATGGTCTGGGCGGTGACGAAGCTGCTGTAATCGCTGGCCAGCCAGAGGGCGCAGTTCGCGATATCGTCGGGCTCTCCCATGCGGGCCAGCAGGGTCTTGGAGACCATGGAGTCCAGGATCTTCTGGGGGACCTTTTCGGTCATGGGGGTGCGGATGAACCCCGGGGCGATGGCGTTGACCCGGACTTTGGCGCCTTTCCGGGCGAATTCCTTGGCCCAGGTCTTGGTCATTGATACCACCCCGCCCTTGGTTGCGGCGTAGTTCGACTGACCGACGTTACCCGTAAGCGCGACAATGCTCGCCATGTTGATAATCGATCCCGAACCCTGGGTCATCATTTTCGGTCCGATTTCCCGGGCCATGTTGAATACCCCGGTGAGGTTGACGGCGATTACCGCGTTCCAGTCCTCGTCGCTCATGTTCTGGATGAGTCCGTCGCGGGTAATGCCGGCGTTGTTCACCAGAACGTCGATGCTGCCTTCTTCCGCGAAAATCGTATCCACGGTTTCTTTCACCGCGGCGGCGTCGGTGACGTTCACTGCGGCGCTTTTTGCATTGGGGTATTTCGCGGTGACCTCGTCATACCCGTCAAAACCCATGTCCAGGGCGTAAACGGCCTTGGCTCCCGCTTCGCAAAAGGTCTCCACGATTTTCCGGCCGATGCCCCGGGCGCCGCCGGTTACCAGGCAAACTTTTCCTTCAATGTTCATTTCGTTCCTCCCCACTGTACGGTGGCGGCGGCCCATACGAAGCCGATGCCGGCGCCGACCATGACAATGTTGTCTCCGTCTTTGATTTTTCCGTTCTTGATCCCCTCCAGGATGGAGATGATCTGATCGTTCTGCCCTACGTGCCCGTATTCGTTCAGGTAGGTGGTCTGGCTCTCATCCAATCCCAGTTCCTGCAGGACCAGGTCGTGGGTGCTGCGCTTGAAGTGCAGAATGGCCAGGTAATCGATGTCTTCGTCGCTCAGGCCGCCCTTCTTCAGGCTTTCGCGGATCACCGCGTAAAAGTTCGGCAGGGTTCGCTCTCCCAGCTTCTTTTTGAAACTGTCCACGTCGTCGATGACGAAGTGCATGTTGTGGGTATCTTCGGGCCGGGGAGGCCATGCGGCGCTGCCGCCGGCTTTTACCACGCAGTCGGTGGAGAAGCTGCCGTCGCCCCGGAAAGCGGTACCGACGATGCGGTTCCTGCCGCAGCCCTTGCCCAGAATCATGGCCGCCCCGCCGGCGCCGATGTCGAACATAAAGGAAGTTTCCTTGACGTCGTAGTTCACCATATCGCCGTTGCGGTAGCCGCTGACCAGCAGCACGGTTTTGTAGCCCTCGTTGGCGACCATGAGGCTTCGGGCCACTTCCATGCCCGCCATCATGGATCCGCACATGGCTTCCATGTCGAAACTCCAGGCATTGTCCGCGCCGATCTCCCGGGCCACGTGAAGTCCCGCCAGCCAGTTCAGGTAATCCTTGTGCTGGCCGCCGTTCCAGATGACCACGTCGATATCCTTCGCATCGATCCCCGCCATCC
>CAWZYW010000387.1:0-3446 GCA_963966255.1 uncultured Salinispira sp.
GCATGATGCCGAACATGCTGATGGTGATCAGCACCACCAGAAATATGCCGATGCGAAAGCCCACCGATGAGGTAATTGTCTCAAGACGGTTCTGAATTCTCCGGAAGCTCCTCGCCCGTTCGGCTGAACTGGATTCCTTCCGTTCAGCAATGGTGGCCCGACGCATCTGGTTCTCCATCTGGGCCTGGACCAGCGAGAGAATCGCTTCGCGCTGCCCGCCTCCCGGAGTCGGCGCATCAAGGAGAGATTCCAGGGAGGTGGCGGTTCCGAAGGGAGTGGCCGCGCCGTCTCCCCGGTACTTTCCCAGGAGGAAATCGCAGCTGAGCAGGGGCTCGGCTCCCCGAAGTTTCACCCGGACATCCCTTCGAGCGGTGTCGGGGGGTGAAGGAAACTCGGTGGGGGATTCCGAGCGGACCAGCCGACGTGATTCCCTCAGCCATGCGCTCAGGTGGACTGCGCCGTCGCCGGCCTGTTTCCCTTTTAGTGACTGTAAACGGTCGGATCTGACTGAGAAGAGATGACCGTGGTCCATCAGCAGTACGAATTCCGATGCTTCGGGCATATATACAGTATCGGCGGCTTTTCTTTAGTATTAAACGTCCGGGTTCCCGCCCTGATCGCGAACCGGAGCTTTGTCGAAGCGGGCAATATGCGCCAACAGCCAGGATCCGAGGGCGTCGGGAAGCTGGCTCAGGTCAGCCTGATCTTCGTCCAGGAAGGCGAATGCGGCGGTAAATTCCCTCATTTCACTGATGATTTCCCGGTGAGAGGCAGCATGGGGCTGTTCGGTCTTGAGTTCGAAGAGCCGCTCCTCCTCTCGGAAACCGTTCTCCAGTTCATCGCAGAGGATATTGATCGAATCTATTATTTCGTTTTTCTTCTGACCGCCGCCGATGATGTCGAACATTTCATCGAGAATGGCGCAGCGGCGGCGATTGAGGGCGTCGAGCTTGCCATTGCCGGTTTCCAACAGGGCGTTCCAGCGGAGGGTGACCGCTTCATTGCCCGCCTGTATGGCGCCGCCGATACTTTCGAAGATAAGCCGGCCCTGCTCAAGGCTTAATGAAGCCCGATGTGCGCCTGCCGATACCCTCATTATTTCCCGGAAGAGCTGGGAGGAGTACTGGCTCAGCTCCAGGATGCTGTCTCCGCCTGAGTCGGACGCCTGATGGAGCTCCTCCATCTGACCTCCGATCTCCAGAATCTGATTGTTGATAGCAGTCTGAAGAGCCACTACCAGATTCTGGGTCTCCCGAAGCCGGCTGACGCTCTCCTGGATATCCCCGTCGCTTTTCTGAAGCTCACTCAGCAGGGAGCGCAATGATGTGAAACTGCTGCGGGTCTCCTCCAGGGTTCCCTTGAGGACCTGGCTGCCATCAACCGAATCCCGATAATTACTTACGGTGCGGTCGATGAGGTTCAGATTTTCCCTGAGCTGTTCCTGGATGCTTTCAGCGTTATTCCGGCTTTCGTCCGACAGCTTCCGTATTTCCTGGGCGATTACCTGAAAGGATTTTCCCGCCTCCCCGCCGTGGGATGCCTGAATGCTGGCATTGATCGCCAGGATGCCGGTATTTTCCGCAATATTGGAAA
Source organism: uncultured Salinispira sp. (assembly GCA_963966255.1). Taxonomy (GTDB): domain Bacteria; phylum Spirochaetota; class Spirochaetia; order DSM-27196; family Salinispiraceae; genus Salinispira. The sequence goes on from CAWZYW010000387.1 coordinate 1,594, forward strand.
TAGAACCGGCGATTCCCTGCATCCGTCGGGCGCTTTCCTGCACCGAGATAATCCATTCCTGGCTGTTCAGGATGCGCTGATGGCTTTCTTCGACCTGCATCGTCGCCCGGGAAATATCCTGGATCCTCTGTTCCAGGCTGGAGAACAGGTTTTCAATAACCTGGTTCAGGGAATCGGCGATACGAAAACTGCCTTCGACCACCTCGGCCTGTTCGGATATTTTCTTTCTCGCCTGTTCGGCCTGCTCGCCGATGGCCTGTACTCGCCCGTAGCCCGCGTCTATGGTCTCTCTCATTTCCTGGAGATCGGCTTCGAACATCATGAGCTTTCCCTTGTTTTCCTGGGTGAGCTGCAGGGCTTTGGTGATGGTCTCACTCAGCGCCGCGGCGATGCGGTATGCGTCGGCTGATTTCAAATGCACATCCCGGAGGTTCACGTTGGCTGCGCCAACCAGCTGATTCATCATCCGGGCCACCTCGCCCAGGACATCGGCGCTGTTTTCGTTCAGAGGCGCCACGCCGCCGGATCCTTCGCCGGATCGGTAGCGCTGCAATTGATCACGCATACTATGAATGAAGCGGATTACCGTCGAGCGGCTGATCCAGAACGCGATGCCGCCGACGCCGATTCCCGCCACGACGCATGCCGACCAGTAGATAATGAGTATGCGGGGGGAGGGGAATCGGACAAAGAGCAGGGTAAAAAGGGGGAAAATCAACCCCATTGCCAGACCCGCCAGGAGAGATAATCTGAGAGTTTTCGCTACCACGCTTGTTCCGCTCATATCCGCTCCTCCTGAAGTATAGTATAACTCTCAGCATATGCCCCGAGATAAGACGCGAAAAACGCCGAAAGCCGCAATGCTGTACCGGGATGATGCCATGGTGCTGGTGGACAAGCCGGCGGGAATTCTCACTCATCCCAACCAGTACGACCGAAAGAGCCCCAACCTGGTAAACAGCCTTTCGGGGCGAATGCATGCCCGGGTGTATCCGGTCCACCGGCTGGACCGGGATACCAGCGGACTGATCCTCTTCGCGTTCGACAAGAAGCGGGCTCGGAGCCTGGGCGAAAGCATGCAGGACGCGGCGTTTTCCAAGGAGTACCTGGCAATCTGCGGGGGAACCATGGGCGAGGGAGCCCGGGTCACCGTGCCGGTCCGCCAGGGAGGCAACGGCGAAAAACAGCCCGCTGAGAGCATCATCCGGGGGCTGGCCAATTTCACCCTGTCGGATATGGAGCTCTGCCTGCTGGCGATCCGGCTGATCACTGGCCGGACCCACCAGGCCCGGATCCACTGCGAGGCTATCGCCAAGCCGATAATCGGCGACTCCCAGCACGGCTGGAAGCCTTTTAATGCCCAATTCGCCGAGCTTGCCGCCGTGCTTCCACCGTTTGCGGCAGAAATCCCCCCCTCCGATATCGATGAATCGACGGAGGCCCCGGATCTGGCGTCCCATGTCCTGCCGTCCATGTTCCTGCGTTCCTGGAAGCTGTCTTTTCCTCATCCGGACAGCGGGGCGAAGGTTGAAGCGCTGGCGGGCCTGCCGGACAGCTGGGCGCGGATTATCCCATCGGACTGTATAGACGGGCTCATGGGCGAACTGCAGACAAAAAGTCGGGTTTTCATCGACGGAACCGAGCAAATTCACCCCGAATAGTTGGCATTCCCTTCATATTTGAATATTTTATTCCCAAGAGAAGTACAGGTGTAATTGAGAAACCACGCTAATCATCCCGGCGAGCAGGGCCTGCGAGCCGGATACCAAAGGAGCTACCATGGCCATCGTCGAATTGCAGGACGTTCATAAAGTGTATCCCCTGGGCAAGACCGAAGTCCACGCGGTACAGGG
>CAWZYW010000388.1:0-3423 GCA_963966255.1 uncultured Salinispira sp.
GCATTGAATACAGCGGCGACTGGAAGCTGTTGCATTACGAGGCACGGCGATTCTTCGCGCCGATTGGAATAAGCGCATTCGTCAAGGACGGCAGCGTGCAGGTGTTCGGCCTCAATGACCGGCCCGATGAGATCAGCGGAACTCTGGTAATTCGCCGGATGAGCTTTCAGGGGGATACCCTGGAAGAATCGTACCGCGGAAACGCGTCCTGCCCAGGTGACGGCGCAGTTCTATTCTGGTCGGCGGAGCTTCCGGAGGAAAGCGAACGGAACCGAAGTTTCCTGGACGTCCGCTGGGAGCCCGATGGCGCGGAAGCGGTGGAGCGGAGTATGCTGTTCGCCAAGCCCCTGGACTGCTATTTTGAACCGGCGAAAATAAAGCTGGAAGCCGGTGAAGCTCCGGGTGAATATCTCATCAGCTGTGAAGCGCCGGCCTTTTTCGTCAGCCTGGAAAGCCCGGTGGCTGGCAGATTCAGCGACGCCGGTTTCACCCTGCTGCCGGGTCAGGTCAGAGGCCTGAGCTTCATTCCGTCGCGGGACAACGATACCTCCAAGCCGCCGGAGATCGCCGACATTCTCATCAGGGACTTGCGCGCCACGTACTGATCTTCCGGTTTCCGTTTTTCAATTGGAGACCCCAATCTGGTTATTGTCGGCTGTTCGAAGTATTCTGATGGTATCGCTATATGAAAGATATTGAAGAATACGATGAGAACACCAGCCCCTACGAACTCTTCGAACATCTCCACGAAAAAGTTATGTCCAGGGACTTTCATCGCTTTTCCGAGGTTATGGAATATGTTCGCGATTTACCCCGCAGCAAGGCGAATCTGTATGTATTCCGGAAAATATTCCGGCTGGTGCGAGAACTGAATTGGGGGATGTTCGCCCGCCTCAATCCCGAGGAATATCCAGCCCTTTGGAAGGAACTCGTGGTGCCCAACCGTGAGATCACCGGCACCGGCGATCTGAAGCGGAATACATCGATCTCCTCGCTTTATACCGCCATCCTGGATATCCACGGTTACTCGGCCTTCTGCCAGAAACACCGGCGAAACCTCTCCATGCTGGTATTGCTGGATGAATGCATCCGGGACGACATACAACGGATCTGTTCCGCCCACGGCACCTTAGGCTGGCGCAGCGAGGGCGATACCATAGTTCTGATTGCAGCGGATCCCCGGAAAATCACCCGGTCCGTGCTGAATATCGTGGACTACTTTTCCCGCAGGAGGCTGATCAAGGGAACCGGTATGGTAAAAAGCCAGGTGGTCAACAAAATCGTGCTGCCGGATCTGGCTGTTTCGGCGGGAATTGCCGGAGGGCGCACCTTTACCCCCTTGGTGATTACCCACGACGGGAATATATCCGGGGACATCGTTAACAGCGCCGCCCGACTTCAGAGCTTCGCCAATCAGCTCGATCCAGACCGTACCCGAATACTGGCCAGCAATCACATAACACACCAGCTCCGGAAGAGACGCTCAGTCGGCGATGATGAGCAGTGGCGGGATATCGATTATTTCTTTCTTGGACGATTTCAGTTCAAAGGAATGGAGCTGACGATTTTTGAAATCATGTTCCGAAGCGATCAGAAAAACAAGCTCAACTACCAGCGGGAGCTGGTCCAGCTGTATAAAGCCCTGCGCAAAGGCCTATGGCGGGATCAGATATTCACCACGCTGATGAATACACTTTCCCGGGCTATCGGGACGTCAAAATCACCGAGACTGAACGGGGTAAGCCGGGAAGACCTGATTGCGAAATGCGATATCGCCATCGAAGTGTTTAATTCGGGAAAAGATTATTCCCAACCCATCCGAATTCTCGAAGAGATAAGCGATCTGCTGCCGTGGATACCGGGAGCAGATCCGGTGCTGTCCATATACGCCCTGCATGTTCTGGAGGTATATCGTGAACTGTCTCTGACTTTATATCGTGACATAGAGGAGCAGTTCGAAGCGTCACTTCATAAATATCTGGAGGTCGGGCAACGGGACCTCTATGTCAAAGCCAGTAAGAGCCGTGAAATTCATGAGAAGATCAAGGATGCGGGCATTCGGCAGATAATGGACGGCAATCAAAAATACGCCTGGCATCGCCTGATCGATGAACACCCCGAACTTCTGAGCCAAAGCATCTACGTCGGTAAACGATAGGAAAGCGACGCTGAACAACACCCCCGGAAATTCCCTTCGGTCTCCGACGCTATCAATGGAACATGGATGAGAAAAAGGAAAGAAGCAGTTGGCAGACATCCTCTTCCACATTAATACAACGCTTTTCCAGAAAAACGGAAAACTCCGCCGTCGCCCCGTTCCCATCGCTGCTTTCCGGTACGAAGGTCTGCATTGCCTGTCCCGGGAAGAGACGCTGGCTGGCGACACCGGCATACAGCTTGATGCAGTTGCGGTTCCGCGAATCCTTGCCGATGGTTTCATATAGAGATTCGGCAATAAGTCGGTGGCCCTCGATGAGCTGCAGGAATTTACCGTTGGCCATTACCAGCAGACCCGTCAGGATGTTGTCCCGGTTTTTCTCCGCGAATTCTATTCTCAGCTGCTGAAAACTGACCAGGTCCATTTCAGCCGTCGCTTCGCTTTGATACATGATGTGGTACAGTTCGTCGTTTTTCCTTATCGCCGGCAGGTCGAGGGATAAGCGGCTCCCGGACCCCGGATTACTCTCGGCATGGAAACTGCCGCCTTGCTTCCTCGTGAAATCCCTCACAAGACTCAGCCCGAGGCCGCTGCCAGCCTCACGATTGGTGCCCCATGTTGAAGTGACGGCCCCGCCGCTGCGGATTTTTTCCAGAGTTTCGGCGGACATCCCCACCCCGTCATCGACCACGGAAATTCGCGTCATCTCACCGGCGGGCTCCGCTTCGACACGGATCGTCCCGCCGTTCTCCGTGAATTTAATGGCATTGGACAGAAGATTGCGTATCGCCCTCCCGAACATATTCGAATCTCCCGCCAGCCTGATCGCTCGATCCACGCTGTTGCGGAACGCGATATTTTTCGCCTGCGCCGCTTCGCTGAGAAGATTCCAGTTCGCCTCGATGATACGCACGGGCTCGAGAGCCTGAAACCGGGGAAGCAGCTGTTGATCCTGGCTCCGGACCCAGCGCAATAATTGCCCGATGATGTTCTGGGTGTTTTCCGCGCTGGACCTGATGTGGTCGAGGTTTTGTTTCAAGTCCTGCAATTGCATGGTATCGACTTCACTTTCGAGAAGTCGTGCAAGCTGGGCCAGGATAGCCAGGGGAGCACGTACATCGTGGGCAATCACGCTCAGCAAACGATCCCGTACGGCATTCGAACGCTCGAGGTTACGTATTTGCTGCCGCAACATTTCTTCATCGCTTACCTGGTGGGATATGTCGAAGCTCACTCCGCCGATATGCTTCCTGCCGTCTCCCACC
>CAWZYW010000389.1:0-3422 GCA_963966255.1 uncultured Salinispira sp.
CGCTGGTTTTTACGATTTGGGTTTCGCTGGCTTCGGCCCAGGAATTCCGCCAGGGATTTTCCCTTGGATATCAGGAAGATATCGCCGGTATCGTGACACTTGATGTTGAAGAGCTTAACGCCCAGGTGCCGTTTTCCTTCGGGGTGTTCGTCGGGTATTCCTACCAGTTCGACAGCGGAAACGCAGAGGACGCCAGGAAGATATTCATCAACGATGCAACCGGAGGGACCATCCAGAAATTCGGCTCCGCCATCATTCTCGGCGCAGATTTCCGCTACGGACTGAGCACCGGCAGCGATACCGAGCTGCGCCTGTTCGCCGGCCCCCGGGGTGTGCTGTATCAGGCGCATTACGCCTTCCTGGGTGACAATGAGGATTTCGACGTACGATCGAACCAGGCCGGCGCCGCCGGAGGCATACAGGCCCTGATACCGGTGAGCGAGCGCATCGATCTAAGCCTGTCGGTGGGGGTGGCCTACTACCTCCCCGCCACCCTGGAAGGGCACGGGGAATTCCTGTACAGCCCCGACGGGGTTGATGACAACCCCCGGAATTCCTATACCTGGGAAGATGCGGACGGGGCGGTCAACCAGCCCGGCCTTTCATTTCCGGTATTTTTTGGTTTTCGCTGGAAGCTTTGAGCGCCGGAGACTTCTGAAACTGTTGATTACCGAAGCGGTGAGCTCCTCAGAACGTATATCCAGTACCGTGAAACCGCCCCGGCGCAGGTCCTGAATTTCAGCGGACCGGGAAGCCGCCAGGTCGGCGGCGGCGGCGAACACCAGCTCGCTCCCCCGGGGAACCGGTCGGGAGTTCCGCTGATCGAGAACCGGATCCCTCAACAGGGCCAGCATGACCGGGCTGCGTGAGGCGCTGCGGCCGAGGGCCTCCTGAAAGGCTCCGGATTTTCCGGCGGGCATGAACTGGGCCATGACCACCAGGGCCGTCATCCGATGGGCATGGCGCCTCAGTTCCGCCATTGCCGCGGGAAGGGCGAAATCCCGGTCCCGGGGAGTAAGCCCGCTGACGAAACGGGAAAATCGTTGCCGGTCGCTGCGGCGGGGACTGAACACCCGATCCTCCATAACCTCGTCCGCGGTGACCGGGATCCGCAGATAATCCCCGCCGCCGAATACCAGGCCGGACAGGGAGACCAGGGCATTGATCGCCCGGTCGAAGTGGCTCAAATCTCCGCTGACGCCGGTCATCCATCGTCCGGCGTCCAGGATCACTGTCACCCAGCCGCTGCTTTCAGGTTTGTAGGTTTTCACCAGGGGCTGCTGCAAGCGGGTTGATGCGCTCCAGTCGATTTTGGTCGCATCATCGCCGTGCTGGTATTCCCGCAAGGCGTCGAACTCCCCCTGCTGGCTCAGGAAGCGCGTTGCCCCCACCCCCCAGGACCGCCGCTGCATCTGCCGCTCCATTCGCAGATATTTTTTCACCTCGCGGAGATCGGGGATCACCGACACGACGAATCCGGGATCCATGGATATCTGCCGTTCCAGCAGGCCCAGCGTGCTGCGGCAGCGGACCGTAAGCTCGGAAATCGGGAATGCTCCCCGCACCCGGGATACGAATGCGAAAGCAACCCGTTCCAGGGATCCTTCGGATGGCAGGATCAGATCCGAAGCGTCCTCATTAAGCTCCCATCCGGGGGGGAACACCGGCCTCAGGGATAGGATCATGGGAAAACTCGAGGCAACGCCCCCGACTCTGAACAGGCTGATCTCCAACCTGGAGGGTCGCCCTACCGCAACGCTGATATCTGCGCCCCGGGCTTCCAGGCTTCCCAGGGAATAAAGCAAAAGCGCATCAAGGAGAACCGCGGTAAACAAGGGGATAAAAAACAGAAGCATCCATCCGGGAGAGAGCAGACACGACAGCAGCACCGCCGGTCCCAGGAGAATGGTCGCCAGGATCAGCCCCCGCCGGGAGATTACAATCACGAAAAGACCACCACTTCGTTGAGAATCTTCCGCAGATAATCCGACGGAGCCACGCCTTCCAGTTCGCTTTCGGGATCGAGGACCAGCCGATGGGCAAGCACTGGTATGGCCAGATCTTTTATATCGTCGGGAATGACGTAATCCCGCTCCTGGGTGATTGCCCAGGCCCGTGCGGCGGTGAGCAGATGAATTCCAGCCCGAGGGGAGGCGCCGAAGGCGATGCCGGGGAAGTTACGGGTCTTGAGGATTATTTCACTGACGTATTCGAGGATTTTTTCATCCACCAGCATGCCTTCCATATCTTCCCAGATCTGTTTCATGTCCTCCTCGCGGATAACCGGCTTGAGAAGCGCCTCCTGGTCTTTCGACGGAGTCATCTGATTCAGATATATGTTCTTCTCCTCCTCCAGCCCCGGATAGCCCATTTCAATCTTGAGCATAAAACGGTCCAGCTGGGCTTCCGGCAGGGGATAGGTTCCTTCCATTTCCAGGGGATTCTGGGTCGCGATGACCACAAAGCGCTCGCTGAGATCCAGATCCTTCCCGGCAATATTCACCCTGCGCTCCTCCATGGCCTGAAGAAGAGCGCTCTGGGTCTTCGCCGGCGCGCGGTTCACTTCATCGGCCAGGATGACATGGGCGAACACCGGCCCCTTCACCACCTCGAAATGCTGGCTCTGGAAACTGTAAACGGTGGTGCCCACGATATCACCGGGCATGAGATCCGGGGTGAACTGGATTCGCCGGAATTCACCGTCGATCAGCTTGCCGAGGGCCCGGGCCGCCCGGGTCTTACCCATTCCGGGCACCGCTTCGATGAGAATATGTCCCCGGCTCAGTACCGCCGTGCACAGCATATCAATCAAATCGTCCTGACCGAATATCACCCGGCGCAATTCGCTCCGGAGCCGGCCTGCCAGCTCAAGTGTTCGTTCCATTTGCATTCTCCTGTTGCTCCACATTCGCAATCATGGTGTTTCTCATTTGAATCCGCCGCTGCACCCGGCTTACCGCTATGCTTCCATCGATGGGCATCAGTACATCCAGGCGTTCCCGGAATTCGGGATATCTCTCGATCAGTTCATCAATTCTCCGACCGCTGATCCGGCCTCCGCTTATGCGCAGCACATCGCTCCAGAAGCGGTCCAGATCGGCGGCATCGGCGGCCGCCGGCCCGGCATGGCGAAGCCAGAACCCTGCGGTATTTTCCAGCATTCCGTCCAGCAGCCTTGAGGGCGGCACCGGATCGGGCCGGGGCGGTCCGAAACGAATCGCCGCCCTCCAGGCACCCAGCATCAGCACCACCAGTATGCTCAGGCTCCCGGCCAGAAAAGGTCCTGAGAACAGCACTTTAAGCGGCTGGGCAACGGCTATGCGGTTACCAGCGCCGAATCGGGCCGGTTCGAAATACAGGACCCAGGACCCCTCATCCATGGTATCCGCCAGAGTATCGTACCTGTCTCTTATACACATCTC
>CAWZYW010000390.1:0-3419 GCA_963966255.1 uncultured Salinispira sp.
GGTTTAGCGCCGCGGAAGAATGGATGGAATCGGCGGAAGACCGGAGGGAGATGATGCGGGTTGCCGATCCGCAGCAGTTCGCCATGCTCCCGGCCTCATTGCGCAGCGCCCGGGCCTTTATGCACCTGGCCGGGGGCGAGTACCCGCAGACCGTCGAGGAGGCCCGGAAGGCCCTGGAGCTTGCCGGGGACTCGACCCATATCAGCCGAACCCAGGCCTGGTCCATGCTCGGTATCGCGCAGTACGCCGGCGGCGACCTGGAGGAAGCGGAAAACAGCATTACGGGACTGATCGACTATCTGAAGGGGCAGGGGCGCTTCGGCGATGCACTGGAGTTGATATACATAGCCGCCGAGATCCGCATGCTCCGAGGGCGGCTGGTTCAGGCCCACCGAATCTACGAGGGGGCTTTCCGGCTGCTGGAGAGCCTTGGCAATCCGGTATTGCCCGGCATCGAGGATCTGCACCGGGGAGCCGCAGATATCCATCGCGAACTGGGTGAATGGGAACTCGCACAGCGGCATCTGACGACGGCCCGGGAGTATGGTGCGCTGACCAGCAGCCGGCCGGACTGGTTGCACCGGCTGAATATCAGCGAAGCCCTGCTGGAACTGGCCCGGGGAAGACCCGATGCGGCCCTCGAATCGGCGGAGCATGCCCGGCGGAATTTCATGCCCACGGCGATTCCCCACCTGAAGTCGGCACCGGCGATCGCTGCCCTGGCATACATCAGGATGGGCGACCTGGACTCCGCCCGGGACTGGGCCCGGGAACGGCGGCTCGACGGCGGGGCCGATATCTCATTGATCAATGAATACGATTACCTCTGCCACATCAGGCTGCTGCTGGCCGAAGGCGCGGCCCAAAACGATCCGCAGAAGGCGGGGGAAGCCCTTGAGCTGTTACGCCGGCTGTCCGACGCGGCCCTTGCCGGAGATCGGGGAGGGAGTCTTATTGAGATCCGCATGCTCCAGGCCCTGGCTCACCGGCAGCGAGGGGAGTACGAGTCGGTCGGTGGCATCCTGGCGGAAGCCCTCGAGGCTGCCCGCCGGGAAGGTTATGTCAGTCTGTTTGCCGCCGAGGGCACGGCACTTGGAGAACTGCTGCGCAGTGTCCTGGAAGACGGCATCGAGCCCGGGTATGTCTCCCGGCTGCTGGCCGCCGGTTCCCCCGCCGAACAGCCGGTATCTGGGCAGGCGGCCCTGGCAGAAGCTTTGAGCGATCGGGAACTGGACGTGCTCCGGCTGCTGGCCGGGGATCTCAGCGGCCCGGATATCGCCGGCCGCCTGTTTATTTCACCCAGCACCATGCGTACCCATACCCGAAATATCTACGCCAAACTGCAGGTCAACAGCCGCCGGGAGGCTGTCAGCAGGGCCAGGGACCTCAATCTCCTCTGAACCGCACGGAATTCCATGCTCATCGAATCATCAAGCGAATCATCAAATTTGATGATGCGGCCTCATCAAGTCCTCAACTATTATCGGGGAACCGTAAAGCGGTTCGAATTCGAAGCCGCAGAAGAGGAGAGCTATGGAACAGCGCAGTAACGCAACCACACTGGTTATTCGCATCAGGGGAGACCTTGGCGAGTCCGGGGCCCGGCGATTTCCGGGCTTGGAGATCGAAACGGGAGCCGACGGCGACAGCCTCTTGCGGGGTCCGGTATGCGATCAGGCGGCATTGTACGGATTGCTTCGGGCCATTCGGGACGCCGGACTCGAGCTTATGGAGATCCGCAGGGAAAACAGCACAGGAGATAGCATATGAATGATATAAATCTCGCATTGCAGAAGATCATCGACGGGGAAATGAAGAAGGGACATACGGCATCCATGATCCTCGGGGTGAAAAGCGGCGACGGCTCAGTGGATTTCACCGGTGCCGGCGGCAGCGCGGATCCGGACAGCAGCTTCTACATTGCCAGCATCACGAAGATGTTCACCGCCGCGGTGATCATGCAATTAAGCGATGAGGGGCTCGTCGATCTGGAGCATCCGGTGGCCGAATATTTGCCGAATCTGTATCTCGAAGGCATCCATGTTCATGACGGCATCGATTATTCCCCGATCCTGAACATTCGCCAGCTGCTCAACCATACCAGCGGATTGGCGGACTATTACGAAAACGGCCTGCTGGATGAAATCAAGGATGGCCGGGACCGGACCTTCGACGTCCACGATGCCCTTGAGATGATCCGGGGAACGGAGCCTCCCGCGGCGCCGGACAGCGGAAAGGCTCATTATTCCGATACCAACTATCAGCTGCTGGGCGCGGTCATCGAGTCGGTCTGCTCTTCTCCGCTTCCGGAAGTTTTCGCCCGTCGTATCTTTGTGCCCCTTGGATTGGAGAGCACCTATGTATACGGGCATTCGGAACCCTCCCTCGCTCCTCTTCCGCTCTATCTCAAGGACCGGAAAATGGAATTTCCCCGGGCCCTGTCGAGCATGGCCCCCGACGGAGCTATCGTATCGAACACCCGGGATCTGCTCAGCTTCCTTCGGGCGTACTTTGCCGGAGAGCTCTTCGCCAGTGAGAACTTCAAGAGTATCCGGAAATTCGTTCCCATGTTCTTTCCCATGCAATACGGCCTGGGCCTGTGGCGCTTTCAGATTCCCCGGTGGATGAATCTCTTCCGGAAAACTCCCGTATTTCTGGGCCATTCGGGCTCCACCGGATCATTCGCATTTTATGAACCGGAACGCGACCTGTTTCTTGCCGGAAGCTTCAATCAGATGGAGAATCCCGCCAGGCCCTATCAGCTTATGATGAAAATCGCGTCGAAAATTCCCCCAGTGAAGGAGCACGCATAATATGTTCACCGATACCTTTTTCACCGCGGCGGCAATCGCCGCGAGCCTGCTGGTTTCCCTTTCCACGGGAATCGTTTATTCCTTCGCCCTGCTGGTCATGCGGGGAAACGGCAGGCTGCCCGACGGGCAGTTCATTTCCAGCTTCCAGGAAATCGACGGGATCATCCAGAGAAATGACGGCCTGTTCATCCTGACCTGGATGGGCTCCGTGCTCACCCTGATTCTGGCATTGATTTCCGGATGGCAGATTCTGGAAGGGCCGCCCCGGCTCATGCTGGCCGTTGCCGCCGGGATCTATCTGCTGGCCTTTCAGCTCCCGACCTTCCTGATCAATATCCCGTTGAACACGTACATTCAGTCGGTGGATGTCAAACAAGCCGGTGCCGGCGAGTTGTGGGCCGCACGGGAGCGTTTCGAGAAACCCTGGAACCGGGCCAATACGTTCCGCAGCGTCAGCGGGGTAGTAACCATGCTGCTGCTGTTCGGGGTGCTGGCTGGGACATAGCGCGGGTCATTGTCCCGAAACACTGTTTTGCTTATAAAGTGCCCCCAAAACAACTGATAAACCCGCTTTCAAGCCACCGCAAACTCAGGCACATCGACCTT
>CAWZYW010000391.1:0-3415 GCA_963966255.1 uncultured Salinispira sp.
GTACTTGAGTGATATGCTTGAACGCATTGGCTTTGCCGAATACGTGAGGCTGTTTGCCCTGGACCGGCGCAGGTAGAACCGGAAAATCAGTTCCCGTTGTAATCCTCTGGGAGATGCTGTTCCCGGTAGGCCTTCGCTTCAGCGTGCAGCCGGGCAAGGAGTGCCATCAATTCATCGGCGACGAACTGCTTCGGTTCGGCCCCCTCGGGAACCCGTGCCCGCACCGACTTTCGCCATTCCTTCGCGTCTTCCACCTGACCGGCTTTGAATACCATGCAGTCTTTCTGGATGTAGTCTTCGCTCATGCTCCCCTGGGTGTTGATCCTCAGGGTGTTGCCCGCAATGGCGATCGGCAGGATGTAGTCGAATCCCTTGATATACGAATCGACCTCGGCGAGGCCCCGTCGGGTGGCTTCGACCCCCGGACGGTAGCGGGTGCCGCTGGGAAATAACAGGATCAATTTTCCGGCGTGTTTCTGCCTGACCATTTCGTGCAGGGCTGCCATGTTGATCCGTCGGCTTTTAGCCCGTTCATCTTCGTAATCCTCGCTGCCTTCCAGGCTGGCCAGGCTTCTGGACGGATAGATGACGATGCGGGTGTATGCCTCGGTAAAAGCTCTTACGAAATCACTTTCCACATTTAGCTTCATGCCGGCCATGGCGATAATATCGTCACCGATCTCCTCACCCTCCGGGTGCATGGTCTCCAGTAAATAATAGAGGTTCGGCAGATCGAAATTGCTGTAGTGTTCCATAAGGAGCAGGCAGGACTTGCCTTCATGGGCCAGATTGTGAAGCCTCCGCAACTCCTGGTAGTTCAAAATCGCGCTTCCTGGAAGAATGAGATCGCCGATGATTTTGTTCAGGATGGCCCGGTTCGATTTATTGGCTTCCTGATAGACCGCTTCGGAGTCGATGTGACCGCTGTGGATGCTGTTTTTAATAAGTTCAAGGGCTATGTGGCCGTAGATTTCTTTCACCGTGCTCATTATTACCTCCGGGGAACGAGTGCGACATTCCCGAACGGCATTCAATACCGTCGGCGGGATTATAAACCAATTATCCCGCTGATACCAGTAATTGTCGCGCGGTTCAGCTATTGAGACAGACTGACCAGGAAGTCCGGAAGCTCATGGATGGAGCGGATTTTCGGAAGATGGTAATCCGCGTGGCGCTGGTCTTCATCGATCAGTAGTCCCTGCCCGCCGACTGCGACGAAGCCTTCCAGGTATTTCGGTACATCGTCGATGAACAGAATATCGCCGGCGTCCCAGGGAATAATGGAGAGCGGCTTCTCGTAGGCGGTCCGGGCGGGCTTTCCCTGCATACCGTTGAAGGTAATATCGTACAGGCCGGAGAACAGGTCCCTGATGCCGAAATGCTCAAGTACCCGTTCAGCATGATCTGCAGAAGAATTGGTCAGAATGAATTTTTCATGGGGAAGACCTTCTATCATCTCCCTGAGCTGCGGATCCCTCGGTAGAAAGCGGCGGACATCGGGAGGGTGCACTGATTTTAAATAATCATCGATATCCGAAAAGCCTTCCTCGGTCTCCAGCCATTTCAGCGTCGTGCCGTACCGGGCGAACCCATGCCTGCGCAGCCTCGAGGCTTCTTCCCAATCCACGCCCATGAAATTCTGTACGTATGCGGTGATCCGGCGTGAGATTTCGCCGCCCATCGGGGCGCTGGATGGATAGAGGGTATTGTCGAGGTCGAATAAAAGCGCGCGGATGGCCATGAGGCCTCCTCGGTCAGGGATCTACCGAGAAGGTGGAGTACTCATATCCTTCGATATCATAGCTCGAGCGGACGTTGAGGGGATCCTTGATGCGCCGCCCCCGGTAGTAGTAATTATAATGATACTCTCCCGGCAGGAGCCGGATGGTCAACTCGTATTCCCCGGGACTTTCGATTTTCTCCCTGAGGGGGTACATAAAGGGGTCCCAGTTGTTAAAGCTTCCGGCAAGGAACACCTGCTGACCCGGGTCGCCGAAAAAGTGGAATTGAACCAGTTTCGAACGGCTGGTTTCGCTCACCGGATTGATTTCCGGGCTGACCGGCAGGATCTCCCGCTCAGACGGCAGCTGGGCCAGGGAAACCCGGCGTCCGCTGATTTTTTCACGAAACATCGGATTCAGCGGATCTTCGATCCAGATGCCATCGACGATATACCGGTATTCCAGCTGCTCAAGGGCTTCGATATCCGGGGTGAGGGGAACGAACAGGAAATAGACCCGGGATAACAGACGGCCGTCTTCGTCCCGTCGGTCGGTGAACTGCATATCATGGATCCGGGCGAACTGCTCATGACCGAAACTGACCCCTACGTGGCGGGGCTGGAAGCGGTCGGCTTCGGCCTGGTATGTGAACACCATCGAATCGCTTCCCTGGTGATACGTCGGGGCGGAAGCCTGCTCAAGCCCCTTGATATACAGGTGGGCCGCAAGCTCCTGGCCCGTAACCGGCAGGGCCGCCAGGAGTATATATAATAACAGAGGAATGATCCTGTGGAAGCCTGCCGATTTCCGCAGCGCCGGACGCTGAACGATGGCCGGGGTAGGTATTCCGTTCATAATAAAAGAATCGGAATAATTGGGCCGCAGCTTGAGATTTCCCGCGCTTTGCCGAAAATGACATAAGAGGAAGAATCGAAACGGACGATGCCAAGTAACGAATCTCTGCAACAATTCAATGATCTTCTGATCGAGACCGGCAACGAACCGGCAATCGCCGCCGAGCGGGGAGAGCAGGTGGAAGACGTCGCCGCCCCCCAACCGGGCGAATTCGAAGTCGGTTCTCCCGCCGACGCCGCCCAGTCCAGTGCTGAGGATTTTTTCTCCAACCTGGCCGAAAGCATAGAGGAGAGCGAGACCGGCGATGATATCGACGGTCTGTCGCCCCCGGAAGATGACTTTCTCAATGATCTCGGTCTGGGTGACGAGGAACCGCCGGTGGCAGATTTCGGATTCGATGACTCAGCGGACGATTTCGACATGGATCAGCCCGGCGGGGATTTTGATTTCGATCTCGATTCCGCCACCGCAGAATCCTTCGATGGGACTCCCGACGCCGATGAAGTTCCTGAAACTGTCCCTGATTTCGATGATCTGGGAGATTTGGACGAGCCACTTCCCGATGAATTCATGGATGAAGCGGTGGCTTCTGAGCCGACCGATGAAGAGTTTTCCGACGACGTATTCGGCGGCAATTTCGGTCTCGATGAATCCGAAGATCTTTCCGGGGAGCTTTCCGGGGATCCGGGGGATTTTTCCGATGGAATGGACGTCGATTTCGACTCCGGTTTTTCCGGGGACGCCGGCATTGAATCAGTTGGAGAATCTGGCGATGAACCCGATGTTGACCTCGCCGGAGATTTCAGCGGAGATCTGGAACTGTCTCTTATAAACATCTC
>CAWZYW010000392.1:0-3404 GCA_963966255.1 uncultured Salinispira sp.
GCATCACCGCCGCAAGATTCGGGATGCCGGGATTCTCGGCATCCATGACGATAAATCGTTGTTCTGGAAAAAGCGGGGTGATCTCCGCGATGAGGTCCGGGATGGATGGGTTCGAGCTTACGATGACGTCGTAGGTGCCGGTAGCCGCCAGGCTTTGAAGCTTTTCGCCCCATTCAGCCTGATTGAATCCGGCTTCGAGAATTTTCACCTCGACGGTTCGCCCTTCGGCTTCGGCCGACTGGGCAGCCAGGTTGATGCCTTCGACTAGCAGTTCATAAGTTGGACTGCCTTCCACCTGACCGGGGACAAACACGCCGATGGAAAATCCGTTTTCGTTTTCACCGGAGCCTCCGGCGAACAGCGATACGCTGATCAGTACTATAAACAACAACGGGATGATACTATGCGCCGAGCGCGGCCTGAGTCGTAATCGATACATCATAAATGAATCCGTCCTTAGGTAGCTGATATTCCCTCGTGAGAAGCGTAGTCAGGGTTCGTCCCTGAGAAGATATAAAGAATTCCCGTGTATGAAAAGCAGCCCGACGTAGTATATTGGATAAAAGGGCAGGGAACTCTCGTTCCCGGCGCTTACGCATATTATAGAAGGATGTCATGGCCAGCAAAACCGTTCTTGCCCTTGATTTCGGCACCTCATCAATCAAATCGGGAATAATCGACTCCAGGGGGGAACTGCTTTGGACTGAATCGAAGGTTTTCCCCCAGGTTCCTGATTACGATAACTGGGAGACCAATCAATGGATTTACTGTCTCGAGCAGCTGTTCACCTCCCTGGCGAAAAGCGTTCGCCGGGGTGAAATAGGCATTCCCGATGCGGTTTCCATCAGCGGCAACGGACCGACCCTTGTGGCCATGGGCGCTAATTACGCTGACCGGCGTCAGGCGAGCTGGCCGGTATTGCTTTGGATGAAGGCCCCGGACGAACGGGTCTCAGGTCACGAAAGCTTTTATCTGCCCAAAATCAACTGGATGCGACATCATCACCCCGTTGAATATCAATCGGTGCGGCGTTTTATGTCGGGCCCCGAATATATTGCCTGGGTGCTCAGCGGCAGTGAGGCAACGATCACCCCCCACGATGACTTCACCCCTTATATCTGGACCCGGAAAGCCATCCGGGATTACGGCCTGGATGACAACGCCTTCCCCCCATTCGTCAACGCCGGGGAGGTGATGGGCAGAATCGATCGCCGCGGGGCGGAGATAAGCGGTCTCCCCGAGGGCATTCCGGTGGTGGCGGCGGGTTCCGACTTCCTGATGAGTCTGCTCGGAACGGGAGTCATCGAAGACGGCCTGACCTGCGATCGGGCGGGGACCAGCGAGGGGATTAATTACTGCAGTGATCGGAAAGTGAACAGCGAGCATCTGCGGGTACTGCCCCATGCGGTTCCCGGTAAATTCAATGTGGCGGGAATCCTGGCCAGTACCGGTAGGATGTTCGAGTGGTTTCGCAGTTTTTCCCATCAGCGGGAGATATCCTATATGGAGATGATGCAGCGCATCGTCGCCGCCGACAGCCGGCAGGCTGCGCCGTGGTTTTTTCCTTCGGTACAGAGTGGTCATTCCTGGGATTTCAAGGGGGGGATGTTCGCGGGCCTCCAGCCGGAGCACAGCAGCGCCGATCTCGGCAGGGCAGTGGTGAACGCCATCGGGTTCAGTATCCGTTCGGCCCTTGAATATCTCGATGATGCCGGTTGTACCGTTAGTATCATGAGAAGCTGCGGCGGGCAGGCGAAAAACGGATTGTGGTGCCAAATGAAGTCGGACATCACCGGAGTGCCCATCGAAGTCCCGATGATCAAAGACGCGGAATTGACCGGCTGCGCCGCCATGGGCTTTCACGGGATAGGCGCGTTTACCGGCATCGAAGAAGCGGTGGGTGAACTGGTACACATTGAATCCCGGTTTGAGCCGGATACCGCGCGTATCGATGAATACCGAAGCAATTTCCTTGCCTGGAAGGAATCATATGCATACATTCGGGAAGCGGCCAGGCATCTTCCCGGTCTGACCGGTCCGGTCGAATAGGCGGCGGATTCCGAAGGGGTTGGATATATGTTTATTGGATTTTATATGTTCCCGTTTTCGATAATTTTTGTATTTCTCTTTTTCTCCCTTATATTCCGCATTCTCAACCGGATAGGCATGCGAAGCATTGAAGATCGCGGTACCGCGAAGAGTATTCGCAATGCCGTGCGACGCAAACGCCTATCAACCGATACCAGCCGCGATGATTTCGAAGTATATCTCTATCGGCTGGCCGCCCGCAAAAACGGACGCCTGACACCTGCCCAAATCGTCGTGGATTCGGGGCTTCCCATGAAGGAAGTGGAGGAGCGCATGACAGGAATGGTCGATAACATGCACATCCGCATGGAGGTCACCGACGAGGGCTCCATCTACTATGAATTCCCCGAGCTCGAAGAGCAATAAATCTTCCGATGCATTAGCATAATCATATGGGACGCAAACCTCTCAGCCAGGCACAGCGTGAACAGCGGGGCCGTGACATTCGGGATGCCGCCAGGAAACTCTACGAAACGCAGGCATACGAAGCCATAAAGGTTGCTGGTATTGCCCGGGAGGCCGGTGTGGCCAAGGGTACGGTTTTCCTGTATTACCCCAGCAAGGAGGCGCTTTTCGCCGCTCTGGCTGCCGATCTGCTGGGTTCCTGGTTCTCTGAATTCGGCGGAAGAATCGAAGCGGCTATCGACGGGGGGATTCACGCCGATGTCGAACGCTTTCTCGATGAGATGAATAGCTCGTTTTCCGATTTTCACTGGCTGCCCCGGCTGATGCTGGACATCGATTGCCGGCTCTCTCCCGGGGAAGCCGGGCATCAGGAGTACCGGGAGCGCTGTCTGGAGATTATGGACGCCGGCGGCGAGTTGCTGGAAAGCTATTTTCCTTATCTGGAAGCGGGGACCGGGCCGAGGATATTCTCCAGGTTCCTGGCCCTGCTGCCTGCGGTGGCGGGCTTTGGCGGCCATTGGCAATCCTATGTCATTATGGCGGAATCAAATTCCGAAGACCCCGCGATCAGGAGATCCGGCGGCAGCCCGGCCCGGGATTTCTACATCCACAGCGTCCGGAGAATACTAAAGGGTTTTTCTCTTCAATAATCATAGACTCAAAGGCATTCGCGGGGGCTGGCCCGGTAAAAAGAACCACCGGATTATATTTGAAAAAGCCGATCAACCGCCACAAGAACCCGGGCGGGTTCGAAGGGCTTTACGATAAAATCCTTCGCCCCGATTCCCAGGGCGTTGAAAACCATTCGTTTCTGCCCCACTGCCGAGACGATGATCACCCGGGCCAGGGGATCGAAGTCGAGCAGCTTCTCAAGAACCTCTATGCCGTTCATTTTCGGCATGGTGATATCC
>CAWZYW010000393.1:0-3386 GCA_963966255.1 uncultured Salinispira sp.
AAAGAATACCAGTTCGATGCCGTCCAGTGCCGGCGCTCCGTCCTGCCAGTAATTCTCATTCGCTTCGAAAACCGCCCGTTCATCCGGTCGGTAATCCACGAGAACAAACGGGCCGGTACCGTTAAAGTTTACGTACGGATCATCTCCGGAGGAGATAACGTTTACCTCCTCGCTTCCGTCTTTCAGGATCAGGGCGAAGCGGGATGCCACGCCGAAAAGGAAATCAGCGTTTATCTGCTCGAGGTTGAAACGGACCGTCAGTTCATCTACTGCGTTTACGGTCCAGGTCGGTTCGAACACCGGATTTCCTTCACCGTCTTCACCGACCGCCTTTTGACCAAGAAGACCCACAATCGAAGAGCCGGCGCTGACAAGGCGGTTGAAGGTGAAGACTACGTCGTCAGCGGTGAATGGCGAGCCGTCTTCGAATTGAACATCCGGCTCAAGATAAAAGGTGTAGCTCAGGCCGTCTTCGGAAATCTCCCAGCTTCTGGCGAGATTCGGCTCGAGATTTCCCTCGGGGGTGATATCGATGAGATAATCGTACTGCAGGCTGTTGAACATCACTTCCGGGTCGTTGGCTCCCAGTGCCGGATCGATGGTGGTCAGCAGTCTCAGACCCACCCTGAGTATCTGGGTCGAATTCTCTTCCGCGGGTGTCTCAGCACCGCCGCCGGCAAACAGCATAAATCCGGTCACAAATACAAAAATAATGGCTGAAAAGGCCATCCTGTTCAGTTTTTTCATGGTTCCTCCAAAAAGCGTATCCCTCTGACAGACGGTTTTATCAGACTCCTACCCCAATTAATAAGCAATTTAGTCTTGGAGGTCAAAAAAACCGGTACATTCAATGGAAGTGCCGGATAAAGCTAAATAACGGGGGAGAATCCATGCCCGACTGCCGTGCCGAATACCAGGGCAGCCCCTGGCCCCGACAGATTCCGGGCGGCGGCGCTGCCGTCGTGCCAACTGCACACCTGAGGCCTGGGCATTCCCAGGTCCTCCCAGATATCCCCGATCAGGTCGTTGAAGTCGGGGTTGATCATCCTCAGTTTGCAGTAGCCCCCCCGATGGTTATCCACCAGAACCCCGTTCTCGAGGTACGCCGCCAGGCTGATGGCGATGGCCGGAACCGCAGCATTGTCGCGGCATTCATCGCGGAATCCCGCCAGGGCCTTCCGTATAGCGCCATGGACCGTCCGGGCGTAGTCCGGGTCCCAGCCCTCGTGGGCGGCATTAATTCCCATTGGCCGGGGTTTCAGGAATTCCAGTTCCCCTGATTCCTGCAGGATCGCGCCCTTTGCGGATGTATGGCCGAAGTCGATAACCAAGGTTACCGCCGGCTGTCCGGTCGATGCGCCGTACAGGGGCATGGACCCCGGGCGGTCGAACAGGGTGATATTCCGGTCTCCCAGCCCCCAGCCTTCAAGATGGAGTCGGGCATCCGCCACGATTTCCCGGCCGGGTTCGCCTGACAGATAGCCTCCGCCGAGGATAACCCGCGGACAGCTGATCCAGTATTGCCTGATGGCCTCAAGGGCGGCGGCGGAATCCGCCGGCGGGGGAGGCCAGACAACATCGCCGGTGAAAAGGCTGTGAAGCAGGGCGGCCAGGCGGCGGGCGAACTCCCGTGTAAAATCCGCTTCTCCCGCCGAGGCCCGCTGCCGCAGGGTTTCCAGGGCCCGGGAAGCCAGTAGGTCCCGACCGCCGCGATCCCGGTACTCAATCAGTGGGCAGGCATTGCCGATCACCGCACGGTTTATGCTCGATTCGGGAATCGCCCGGGGAACCGGCGGAATATCAGCTCGGTTTCTCAATTGTGGTATCCTTTCCGGGTAAAAGCTGCAGGCTTTGGTAATCAAAAATCTCCTGTTCCAGGATCACCCGGCATGCAAATGCCGCCAGCTTGTCATTGCCCAGAGCCCGACCGAGATCCCCGCTTTCAGCGAGGAATCTGAGCTGGAGATCCACATGACCGGGCTCCAGGCTACGGCGGCGGTTAAAGGTTTTTCGCTGTTCGTCCAGCCAAATGGCATAGCGTTTCGCTGCAGTCACCAGCCGTCTGGTGTCCTTCCCCCGGGCGGCGTACAAATCCCGCATATGCCAGAACAGGATGTGCAGCTGGTCCGCAGGACCCATCATCGGAGCAAAAACCCGGTGGGGAATCAGCACCGGAATTTCCAGTGCATCGAGGATTGAAGAGCAGCGCTGCTGAAGGTCCCGGCCGTATGAGGCAATGGGGCTTCCGGATGGTCTGCTCTCGGCGTAGAGGTCACGGTATAGCGGCCGCAGATCCGGTCGATGGATTTCCAGTTCGTTTATGTACCGATCCTTCTGCCGTCCCGGCCGCAGGGTAAGCCCTCCCGGGATGATAAATTCCACGCCGATGTCCCTCAGGCGTGAGAACAGTCGTTTGATATCCTCATCGCTATCGCAGATGCCAGGCAGCAGGGGCATGGCAAGCACCCCGGTGGCGGCCCCGGCCTCCTTAAACGCCTTCAGAGTATCGATGCGTTCGTCCACCGGGGAAGCGCCTGGCTCCCAGATCGAGCGGATGTCATCGTGATCGGTGACCAGCGACATCATGAAAATAAATCCCCGGTTACCGGCGACTTTTCCCCACAGATCCAGGTCACGGAGAGCCAGGGAGCTTTTGGTGGCCACCGCCGCAGGCATATCGGCCTGAAGGATCACTTCCGCGCATTGCCGGGTCAGCTTCAGCTCGGCCTCCGCCGGCTGATAAATATCGCTGACCCCGGATCCGCCGCTGATGATTCCGCGCTCCCGCAACCCCGAGAGCTCCTCGGCCATGATTTCCGGCAGGTTCCGCCGGACGGTGATGTCGTTTTCAAAAGCTCCCGGTGAGTAATAGCGCTCGGCCCGGCCGTCGCAGTAGATACAACCGTGTTCGCAGTTCTGATACGGGGAGAATCGATAACGGGAACACCAGAACGGTTCGGCGGCCCGGTTCTTGTGAATGCCTTTTTTGATGTCTTTGGGATGGAGTGCAACGCTCACGGGGTATCGACCTGCTTCGGCGATACCATAGAGCTGGCGTTCCCCGGCGCTATCACCCCCGGATCATCGCTGATCACCGCTTCGATGCGGCGAGGCAGCATGGCGTACTGCCCGGGCCGGTTCACCGTCCAGAAAATCAGTTTGAGACCGCGAAAGCGCAGGTAGGCGAACAACGCCCGCCGGACCGCCGGCTGCAGCTGGTCGTATATTTGAACCGGCAGGTGAGCGGACCAGGGCCGAACCATGGCAATTGACCGGCGGAGTCCAGCAAGCCCTCCGTCCCGCTGTTCTTCTCCGATCAGCAGCCCGCAGCGATACCCAGCCTGTCTCTTATACACATCTCCGAGCCCACGAGACCGAGGCTGATC
>CAWZYW010000394.1:0-3380 GCA_963966255.1 uncultured Salinispira sp.
CAGCCTCGGTCTCGTGGGCTCGGAGATGTGTATAAGAGACAGGTTCCGCCATGAGCTGATCAGCTCCCGGAGCGAAGTATAGCGGTAATCCAGCAGCCGGTATTTGAAATGGACGAAGCTCAGCGAGAGGACAGCGGCAGTTGCCCGGGAAATGAGCGTCGCAACGGCGGCCCCGGCGATGCCCATGGCGGGAAAGCCGAACCAGCCGAAAATCAGGATGGGATCCAGTACGAAATTCATCAGTGCTACGGTGAGCATGACGAACAGCGGGCGTTTCATGTCCCCCATGGCCCGCATGGCGCCGTCGCTCACCGGCGGCAGGACATTGAATATCACTCCGGCGTACCAGACGGTCATATACGCGCTGACCAGTTCGAGGACTTCGCCACGGGCCCCCAGAATTCCGAACAATCCTCTCATACTGAGAAGGCCGGCTGCGGAGATGATGGCCACCGCGGCGACCGAGAGCAGAATCCCGTCGCTGGCGATTCGTCGCATCTTCGCCCGGTCGCCGGCGCCCATGGCCCGGGCCAGGAGGGATCCCGCCCCGGTACTGATTCCCGTGGAAATCGCTCCGATGAGCATCACCACCGGAAAGGTGAAACCCATCGCCGCCAGTGCGTCATCTCCCAGGCGGGAAACGAAGAAGGTATCGGTGAGGTTGAATATGATAATGGCCAGCATGCCGCCCATGTTGGGTAATGCCAGGCGGAGCATGTGCCGCGATATGCTGCCTTCCAATACACTGCGCTTATTCAATTCAATATCCTTATGAGCCCGATTCTTACATTTTCTCCGGATTGCCCGCCGCAGGGAAGTCCACCCCGGCATACCGCAAGCTATGATCATCGCGATCCCGAAAGTCGGAAAAATACAACTCAGATTCTTTGACTTTTACCCTGTCCTCACGGATCTTAATTCCTGAGGAGTTTACTATGGTAAAAGCACACGGAATACATCATATCACCGCCATCGCCGGCAGGCCTCAGGAAAATCTGGATTTCTATACCAGGACCCTCGGCCTCCGGCTGGTAAAAAAATCGATCAATCAGGATGTCCCTGATACCTATCACCTGTTTTTCGCCGACGGCGAGGGAAACCCCGGAACCGATATCACGTTTTTCCCCTGGCCCCAGATGGGGGAGGGCCGAATCGGCCTGGGAGTATGGGGAGAGGTGAGCTTCACCGTACCCCACGGCAGCCTGGAGTACTGGGAGAGGCGGCTGAAGGCGCGGGAGGTGATGGTCGAACCCATCCAGGAACGTTTCGGGGAACGGGTGCTGCCGTTCTACGATGGCCACGGAATGGCCCTCTCCCTCACCGAATCCGATCTGGCAGCCAGCGCGGCATTTTCGCCCTGGGAAAAATCACCAGTGCCTGCAGATTCCCAGATCCGAAGCCTGGGGTCGGTGCGCCTGACCCTCGGGGACCCTCAGGCTACGGCGAATTTCCTGAACGGTTCACTGGGTTTCGAAAACAAACAGACCGACGGCAAGTGGCAGCGATTCGTCCTGGGCGAAGGAGCCGGCGGGCAACGGGTGGATATCCGAACTGATCCCGACATCGGCCGCGGCGGATGGGGCGTAGGCTCGGTGCATCATGTTGCCTTCCGGGTGAAGGGCGAAGAAGATCAGTTGCAGGTCTGGCAGCAGATTCGCGAAGCCGGCGGACGCCCCACCGAGGTGATCGACCGTTTCTGGTTCAAATCGGTGTATGTCCGGGAGCCCTCCGGGGCCCTGGTGGAAGTCGCCACCGACGGGCCGGGATTCGGTGTGGACGAAGCATCGGATACCCTGGGAGAGAAGCTCATTCTGCCTCCATGGTACGAGGGTCAGCGGCGCAATATCGAAGCGGCGCTGCCGCCCCTGGAATACGATCCGGCGAACCTGGGCGATGATGAAGATCTCGAACCCGCAGGCAGCGCCGCTGCGGCACATTCGGATCGGGTCTGAGGAGGAGCGGATGAACGAAATGTCCAATGCAGCGGAACCGGGAGCTGAAGAGTTCCCCTATATTCTCCACGAAGGCAGCGGTCCGCAAACCCTGGTTCTTCTCCACGGAACCGGGGGAGACGAGCACGATCTTCTCCCCCTGGCCCAGGCTCTGGCGCCGGACCGGCGCTATCTGAGTCCCCGGGGTCGGGTGAAAGAAGGCAGCATGAACCGCTGGTTCGCCCGTCTTCGCCCCGGCATCCTGGATTTCGACGACGTAAGACGGCGGGCAGGGGAGCTTCGGGACTTTCTGCTCAGGCAGGCTGAAAGCCGGGGCCTTGATCCCGCCGGGCTCTGGGCCCTGGGTTTCTCCAACGGCGCAAACATCGCGGCGGCCATGCTGCTGCTGTATCCCGATCTGTTCGCCGGAGCTTTGCTGCTGAGGCCCATGCTGCCCCTGGATCGGGTCGAGGGTATCCCCGATTTATCGGGCCGGAAAATCTTCCTGGCCGCGGGATCATTCGACCAGATGATCCCCAGGGAAAGCACCGAGGAACTGATATCCCTGCTGCGTGAATCCCGAGCGGACCTGACGGTGAACTGGGCCGATGCGGGACACGGATTCGGCCCCGAAGAACTGTCCATGGTCAAGCCCTGGCTGGAAGCGGCGCTTGGGTAACATTGCGCTGCGAAGGCCGGACCGATGGCGCTCGATTCAGCGCTTCCGGAGAATCACCCGGCATTCCAGGTGAATTTTCCTGCTGGAAGCTCCCAGCTGAATGCGATGTTCCCCATCCTCGGCCTCCCAGGATCGGCTATCGGGATCCCAGTATCGGAGAGCTTCCCATTCCAGCGGAATATCGATGCGCCTGGCTTCGCCCGGTTTCAGTTCCACCCGGGCGAAACCTTTTAGTTCCCTGACAGGCCGGGGCTGCGCCTTTCCCGGAGGACATGCGTACAGTTGGACCACCTCCGTTCCGGTCCGATCCCCGGCGTTTCGAACTTTGCAGCTGACCGACAGGGTGTCCCCCGGGGCAAGCTCGTCGCTGCTCAGGCGCAGGTCTGAATATTCAAAGCTCGTATAGGATAGGCCGTGTCCGAAGGGATAGAGGGGTTCGATCTCCTTTTTATCGTACCAGCGATAACCGACGAAGACACCTTCTGAGTATTCCACATCGAAGATCGGGTGGGCCTGTTCCCCTTCGCCGTTCCATCCCACATAAAGCTCTTCTCCTTCCGGCAGGTATCCTGCTCCCGGAGAATCGGCGAACTCTTTTTCTATGCTGATCGGCAGTTTCCCCGACGGGCTCACTTCTCCGCCGATTATCTCGGCCAGAGCCTGGTTTCCGGTCTGGCCTCCGTACCATCCGTAAATAATCGCAGAAGCCTTATTATGCCAACCGGTCATGCGGATTCCGCCGCCGCTGTTTACCACCACCAAGGAACGGG